>JAYVYV010000032.1:0-15567 GCA_043783985.1 Acidobacteriota bacterium
AGTGAGCCGAAGCGCCCACACCTCGCTGACCCCGGCGAGATTATCGATGCCGAGCGTCAGAAATCGTCCGTCCTTCGAGAAGTCCTTCGGAAACGCGCCACGGTCCGGCAGTTTCAGCAGCAGCTCTTCGTCGCCGCCGTCGATCGGCTTGACGTAGATGCTCGAGCGCCCGTTGCGGTCCGATGCGAACGCGATGCGGCGGCCATCCGGCGACCAGGCCATCTGCCAGTCGGTGGCCGGATGCGAGGTGAACCGCGACAGGGTGCCAACTCCGAGATCGAGGAGCCAGATGTCGCGGTTGCCGCTTTCGGGATCCGGTATCTGGACCGCCGCGGTCTTTCCGTCCGGCGACAGCCGCACCTCCGCGTACTCCTTCTCCGGACCGATGGTGCCGACCGCCTTTCCGGCACGATCGAACCACGTCATGTTCGCGCTGCGCGTGAGGTCCGTGAGATACGCGAGCACCGACCCGTCGGCCGACGCGCCAAACAACGCCTCCGAACTTGGGGGGTTGTGATCGACATGCGCGGCGACCGCGATGGCCTCGCCAGTTACCGCCTGCGTACCGCTGTCGAACCGCTGCGCCATGATCGTGCCGTCCCGTACGAACAGCAGATACCCCGGCATCACGTAGATCGCACTCGACTGCGCCGCGATGAGCGGCTTCACCTCGCGTGAGTCAAGTGACCCGATGTAGATCACGTTGTTCTCCTTGACGTCGCTGCGCGCGGTGAACAGGAAGTGCCGGCCGTCCGGAAGGAAATGCGGCCAGCGATGCGAGTTCTCTCGCCGGTCCTGGTTCAGCGTCGTGATCGGCTGAGGCGTGCCGCCCGCGGCCGAGACCGTGTGGAGCACCGTGCGGTTCACCGGCGCGACGATGATGACGTTGTCGCGGTTCCAGGTGGCGCCAAGGTTGTTCTGAATCGAGGCGACGTTCAGCGCGGGTCCGCCGGACGTGTCGATCTTCTTCAGTTTCCCCTGCGCGAAGAACCCGAGCCAGCGCCCGTCCGGCGACCAGAACACGGGACCGGTCACTCCCTCGGTGCCGGCGAGTGCCACAGGCGCGGTCGCGCCGACCGCACGGATCGAGACGACGGTCGTGCCCGAACGCGTACGAACAGTAAAGGCGATCCGCGCGCCGTCCGGAGACGGAACGGGGACGGCGGTCTCGAGCTGCGCGCCGTCGGGCGCGCCAAATGTGAATTGCGTCGGACGAAGCGACGGCGGCGACGAAGCACGCAGCCACCACCAACCGGCGACGGCGAGGACGCCGAGCGCGGCCACAACGACGACAAGGTGGGCGGCGGTGAACCGCGCGGAGCCAATTCCCGCGACCAGGTGCGGACCTGGAGCCGCGAGACTGCCTTCGTCGAGCTCGTTGCGCACGTCGCCGATGTCTCACCCGGAAACGCTCGACGGCCGGTCAGCATTTCGTACAGCACGCACGCGAATGCCCAGATATCGGTCCGCTTGTCGACCACCTTGCCGCGCGCCTGCTCGGGGCTCATGTACGGCGCCGTGCCGAGCAGCACGCCGGCCATCGTCGGACCGATGACCGTCGGCGAATGCGTCAGCCCGTCGTCCGACCCACCTGCCCCACCTGCCCCTTTGGCCAGTCCGAAGTCCAGCACCTTGACGAGGCCTTCCGGCGTGAGCACGATGTTCGCGGGCTTCAAATCCCGATGGACGATCCCACGCTCGTGCGCCGCGTCGAGCGCGTCCGCCATCTGCCGCGCGATCGCGAGGGCCTCAGCGAGCGGAAGACCTCCGCGCAAGTGCTTAGGGCTGGGGGCTGAGGGCCTTTCTCCTCCTGTGCCCTGAGCCTTGAGCCCTGAGCCCCCATGATGCCCTGAGCCCTTTGCGATCCTGTCCGCGAGCGTCTCGCCGTCGACCAGTTCGAGGACGAGCGCCACCACACCGCCGCTCTCCTCGACGCCGTAGATCGCGCCGATGTTCGGATGATTCAGCGAGGCCAACAGTCGCGCTTCGCGCTCGAAGCGCGCAAGGCGATCGGGGTCTGCCGCGAACGACGACGGCAGCACTTTGATCGCCACGTCGCGACCGAGTTTGGTATCGCGGGCGCGATACACCTCCCCCATCCCGCCTGCCCCGAGCGGAGCCAGGATTTCGTACAGACCGAGACGTGCGCCCGGCATCAGCGCCGTCATCGCGTTTGCGTGCTCACTTGTTCTGGGCCAGTAACACGATGTGACTCGTCGAATCGCGCTTGCCGACAATCACGGCGGCGCCGTCCGGAGTCCACGAAATACCTCGAAGGCGCGGTCCAGTCGCGAATTCGCTGAACTTGGTAAAGGGCGTCCGACCCGGCTCGCCGACCCAGACTGACGAGGGCGCGAACGTGGCTTGGCTGACGGCGGCCAGCCGTGTTCCGTCGGGCGACCACGCCACCACTCCGTTCGGGAACCCGCCGGGGACAGGCGGAAAGACTTCCCGGCCGGCAGAGTCGACGAAGGCGAGTCCCTGTCCAGCCCCCCTGACATACGCGATGACGTCACGAACCGGATTCCACGCCGGCTCGTTCGCAGCACCCGCCGTCGGCACCCGCGTCACCCGGCCGTCGGCGACATCGACCGTCCACAAGCCTGGCGACGATCCCGCCGGAGCCGCATACACGATCCGCCGGCCATCAGGCGACCAGCTCAGCGCGCTCATGCCGACGGCGTCGACAATCCAGCGCGCCGCGCCACCGTCGCGATCGATCGCCCAGATCGCCCGCGTCCCTTTGCGATCCGAGATGAACGCGATTTGCCGTCCGTCCGGCGAGAGCGCCGGCCGCTCGTCGAGCGAGGCGCCGGTCGTCAGCGGACGAGGGTCGGAGCCATCGAGCCGGGCGGTCCACAGATGACGCGTGCCCGATCGCGACGAGCTGAACACCAGCCGATCGTTTGACGGCACCGCCTGCGGATCCAGGTCGCCAGTGTAGCCCTGGGTGAGCGCAACGGGCGCGCCGCCGCCCTGCGTCACGGCCAGCCGCGCCAGCGACTCGCGAATCGTGTAGAGCGTGGCCACGAGCGTGTGACCGTCCGACGACAGCCTCGTCTCGGCGAACTCGCCGACGCCGGTCGTCAGCGGCCGCGTTGCGGCGCCGCGATTCGACCGCCACCACAGGCCGGCATCCGCGCTCGTGGGATTGGCGGCGTAAATCAACCCGCTTCCGTCGGGCATCGGGGCCGGGGCGAGCGCGCGGCGGGCGGTCGTCACGATCGGTTCCACCGGGCCGCCGATCGCCTTCACCCGGTAAATCTCTGACGGCTCCATGTTGAGTGGTGAGAGCCCGCGGATGAAATAGATGTACTGATCGCGCGACCACGCCAGCCAATGCAGATGCATGCCGTCGCGAAGAGGAACGATTTCCCTTTGATTCGCACCGTCGGCATCCGCCACGAACAGTTGGTCGCCGGCGGTTCCGCCGGCAAAGACGAACGCGATCTGCCGGCCGTCGGGCGACCAGCGCAGCCCCTGACGTTCGTCCAGGAGCTTGCGGGCCGGCCCAGGGAGCGGCGCCGGGATTTCCCAGACCGAGAGGGATTCGCTCCCGCCGCGCGGCCGGGCGGACACGGCGATTCGCGTGCCATCCGGCGAGATCTCCAATCCGGCGATGTTGGGGCTCGCGGTCATCTCGAGCCCCGCGTTTCGCGTCAGGTTGGCCGCTTCGCCGCCGGCCACGAACTTGACCCAGACGTCGACCTGGCCACCGGCGTCCGATAGATACGCCACCCACTTGCCGTCGGACGAGATCGCCGGAGCGAACTCGCGATCAGGGCCACTCGTCAACGCGACGACCCGCGAGAAGTCGGGCCCGTCACCGCGCGGATCAACGGCGCGGCCGCGAACGACGAGCGCGATGAGCACCGCGATCGCTCCTACAAGGACGGCCGAGAGCCAAGGTGGCTGCCGGTTCGGCGGCGGCTGTCGGTCGAGCGGCGGCTGCGTGGCAGCGTCCAGCTCGCTGCGAACATCGCCGATGTCTCGCAGGCGGCGTTTCGAATCTTTCTCGAGACACCGCGCGATCACACCGCGAACCGAGGGCGGCGTTGACGCGGGGAGCGCCGTCCAATCCGGTTCACGCTCGAGGATCCCGGCGATCGTATCTGACATCGTCTGGCCGGGAAACGCGCGGCGGCCGGCGAGCATTTCGTAGAGCACGCAGCCGAACGCCCAGATGTCGGTGCGCTTGTCGATCGCCTTGCCGCGCGCTTGCTCCGGCGACATGTACGGCGCCGTGCCGAGCAGCACGCCTTCGACGGTCGGACCGATCACGGTCGGCGAATGGGTGAGATCCGCTCCTGCCTCTCCCGCCCCTCGTGCCTCTCCCGCCTTCGCGAGGCCGAAGTCGAGCACCTTCACGACGCCGTCCGGGGTCAGGATGATGTTGGCTGGTTTCAGGTCGCGATGCACGATCCCGCGCTCGTGCGCCGCATCCAGCGCGTCGGCGATCTGCCGCGCGATCGCGAGAGCCTCGCCGATCGGCAACCCTGAGCGTTGAGACTTGAGCGTTGAGCCTTTCGCAATCCGCTCGGCGAGCGTCTCGCCGTCGACCAGCTCCAGCACCAGCGCGGTGAGGCCGGATGCCTCTTCGACACCGTAGATCGCGCCGATATTCGGATGGTTCAGCGACGCCAGCAGGCGTGCTTCGCGTTCGAAACGCGCCAGACGATCGGGATCGGCGACGAATGCCGCGGGCAACACTTTGATCGCGACGTCGCGACCCAGCTTCGTGTCGCGCGCCCGATACACTTCTCCCATGCCGCCAGCGCCCAGCAAGCTGACGACCTCGTACACCCCGAGACGGGTCCCGCACGTCACGGCCATCACACGTCTTGCTGCTGATCCCGCATTCTTACTTCTGAATTCCTACTTCCTGCTTCCGCTGCGCAGCGACGGCACACCCATCCCGCCCGCGCCAATGGGCGAAAGGATCTCAGGGGCGAGACGCGTGTCGGCCAGAGACATGGGTAGGTCAGCGGATTCTACGTCGATCAGCGGCGAACAGCGGCGAACAGTGGCGAACAGTGGCGTCGATCCCGGGCCGGTGGCCTCGATCCAGGGCCGGTGGCGTCAGTCCTTCAGTCCAAACCGATCGGCGTAGAACGACCGGACCGTCTGAATTCTGACGCCGCCAGTACGGTCCGGCTTGCCGAAATAGCGGCCGAAGTGTTTCTTGTCACCGGTGAGAAGATAGGTGGCGTGAGCGGCCAGCGCTGCCCCGAAGATCAGCTGGTCGTCGTCGGGCAGTTCCAGCACCAGCGCTGACCGTGCCGGTGTGTCCACGACCTCCAGCCTGGAGACGAGCGGCTCGACGGCGGGAGCCTGGCCGGCAACCTTGAGCCGAAGGTTTGCGCGCGCTTCGTCAATCGCCTGGTATGAGCTGATCAGTGTCACGACCTTGTGCCGGCCGAGGTCGAACAACAGTCGGGACAGGCCCTGCGGATTGTGCGCCGCGGTGAACAGCACGTTCGCGTCGAGAAACACGCGCACGATCAGCGGGCGCGGGCCTTCTTCAGCACCCGCCGGCGCTCGACCGGGGTCACGCGATCCTCACGCAGCCAGCCGTGAATCTCGGCCTCGGCGTAGACCCGAAGCGGCGTCACCGTCGCCGGGCGCAACACCAGCGCGCCGTCTCGCTCCTCGGCAATCAGCGCGGAGCCGGCGGTGATCGCGAGTCGCTCCCGCAACCGCTTGGGCAGCGTGACTTGGCCGCGATCCGAGACCACGAGCGTGGCAGGGCTCATGGATGCAGATTAACATATTTTCTGAAAAACTGATATTCCACGACGACGAGCGGTTGGCAATCGTGTCGTGTAAGACAGTCTCTTACCGGGATGAGAACCACGGTCTCGACCAAGGGCGAGATCGTGCTCCCGGCCGAATTCAGGAAACGGGACGGCGTCGAGCCGGGGCAGGCCTTCAACGTCGAACGCATCGATCGCGGCGAATACCGGTTGACGCGAACGGCGCGGCGGCGCAACGAAGGCCTGGTGACGCTGCTGCTCGCGTGCCCGGTCAAAGGTTGGTTCACGCCGATGGATCGCCGCGAAACGACCGACGACCTCAAGGTGCCCAGACTCGGATGACGTACCTGGTCGATGCCAGCGTGCTCAACGAACCGACGAAGACGATGCCCCTGCTGGAGGGAATGATTGCCGCCACCGCGCTCCAGCACGACCTCACATGCCACTCGGAACGCGCGCGATTTCGTGAAGGCCGGCCTGCGGCCGCTGAACCCATTCGATTGAGTCGGGCGAGGTTGGGCGCGCAACTGCCTGACGCTTCCGCGGACTTGGTGCCAGCCGGAGATCGCGCCGATGAGGGGGTGATTCAGCGACGCCAGCAGCCGCGCCTCGCGCTCGAAGCGCGCGAGGCGTTCGGGATCCACCGCGAATCCGGCCGGCAGCACCTGAGCGCCACGTCGCGTCCGAGCTTCGTGTCCCGCGCCCGATACACCTCATGCCCCCGGCGCCGAGTGGCGCAAGGATTTCGTACCCGCCGAGCCGTGTGCCGATGTTCACAACGCTCATCGTCGATCGACGGCTCGCTGCCAGAAGCGATCAAACAGCTCGATGTGACGCTGGAGGCGGTAGCCGTTCACGATCAGGGCGCTTCCGTTGTCCGCCCAGCTCGCGCGAAAGAACACCTGCATCGGACGCGAAAACCGGACGGCGATGCGGCCCTCGCCAGTCGATGCATCGAGAATCCAGATGGCGTCGCGGCCAGGCCCCGCGGGCAACGGCACGCTGACGCGGCGGCCGTCGGGACTGAATTGCGGCATCGACAGCGTACCGCCGCTACTCCACACGCGCGTCGTCCACACCACGGCGCGGCGTTCGACGTCGATCAGCCGCACGTTCGTACCTCCGTCAGACGTCACGATGCGTGTGCCGCCGTCGGCAGCCGTCGCCCAGTCGCCGCGGAAGAATCCGTCGATGACTTTTTCAGGCGGAGCGCTGCCATCAGCAAGAACGCGCCAGGTCTCCTGCGCGCCCCGGAGCGAAGAGTAGGCGACCCATCGGCCGTCGGGCGACCAGACGGGCCACGAGTCGGCCGGCGCGTCGCTGGTGAGCGGCCTCAAGTTGCTGCCATCGACACTCTGCGTCCAGATGTCCGAATTGCCCGTCGCGTTCGAGACAAACGCGACACGCGATCCGTCGGGCGACAACGACGAGTGTCCGATGACGTCGTTGGCAATCGCCGTGATCTGTCTGGGCGCCGACCGGCCTGACAGCTCCCACGTCCAGAGATTCCGGCTACCACTCGTCGGACTGTTGAAGAGCAGCGTCCGGCCGTCTCGGGTCACGAACGTCCACATCGGATCGCGCGCCGCGTCCATCAACCTGATCGCCGCACGCCCGTTGGCGTCCGGATCGGATCCCAGCGGCACCTTCCACACTTCACGCTCGTAGTGCGACGCGCTCACGATCAACCGCGATCCGTCCGCGGACACGCTCGGATTGCTGAGCCCGTCACTCACCGCCAGCGTCAGCCGGACGATCGATCCGTCGTCCGAGTCCAGAATGCCGAGGTCGCCAGGCGCCTGTTGCCGCGAAGACGGGACGTAGCTGACGACGAGATGCTGGCCGTCGGGCAACCACGCCTGGGACGAAACGCCCTCGATGCTGCGGGTGAAGTGGGTCACCTGACGTTCTCGGCCCGTCGCCGTATCGACGACAAACAGATTGCCAGGGGCGAAAAGACCGCCGCGTACGAACGCGAGCCGCCGCCCGTCCGGAGACCATGCGGGACGTCCGGCCGACGTCAGCACGTTCTCGGCCAGCGTGCGGCCGCCGGCGCCATCGACGTCGCTCACGGTGAGCGCGCCGCGGGCATGGAACGCCATGCGCCGGCCATCCGGCGACAGCGAAAACACCTGAGGCGTGACGTTGGTGGAAATGATCGTGCCGTCCGTGGGGACGGCGCTCAGCACTCTCTGCTGTTGTCCGCCAAGCGCGCCCATCCTCCAGATCGACGCTCCATTTCCCTCGATGCGCGCGAAGTAGATCGCTTCGCCGTCTGGGGTGTACGCAAGGTTCGTCTCCAGTGCTTCGTCGTTCGTCAGCCGGACCGGATCGCCGCCCGACACTTGCCGGAGCCAGATATCAGGCGTTCCGTTGTGGTCCGAAACGAACACAAACGATCGACCGTCCGGCGCAAGAACCGCGTCCGACTCGTTGCCTCCGTAGTTCGTCAGCCGGCTGGCAATCGTCGCCGCCATGGATGGTGGCGCCTTCGAGGCGGCGCGCATCCCGTTCATCCGCAGCACGAGCGAGGTGGCGACGCTGCTGGCGACGGCCACTAAGATGGCCGCGACGGCCCACGCCCACCACGAGGGCCGGTCAGACTGCCGCTCGGTCTCGGCGCCAGGCGCCAGCGCCCCATCGAGTTCGACTCGCGCGTCACCGATATCGCGGAGACGGCGCTTTGGATCTTTGTCCAGACACCGTCGCACCAACCGCAACACGTGCGGCGGCGTCGGGGCCGGGAACTGCGTCCAGTCGGGCTCGCGTTCGAGAATCGCAGCAATCGTGTCCGAGGTGGTCTCGCCAGAGAATGCACGGCGGCCGGTCAGCATCTCGAACAGCACGCAGCCGAACGCCCAGATGTCGGTCCGCTTGTCGACGCTCTTCCCCCGCGCCTGCTCCGGCGACATGTACGGCGCCGTGCCGAGCAGCACGCCATCCAGCGTCGGGCCAATCAGCGTCGGCGAATGCGACAGGTCCGATCCTGCCGGTCCCGCGCTTCCTGTCCCTTCTTTCGCCAGTCCGAAATCCAGCACCTTGACGGTGCCATCCGGTGTGAGCACGATGTTCGCCGGTTTCAGATCGCGGTGCACGATGCCGCGTTCGTGCGCGGCGTCGAGCGCGTCGGCGATCTGACGCGCGATCGCGAGCGCTTCTCCCATCTCGAGACCAGCCTGCCGCGCCGAAGCGCCGGCGGCGCGAAGGCGGGAGCCCTTTCCGATCCTGTCCGCCAGCGTCTCGCCGTCGACCAGTTCGAGGACGAGCGCCACCACACCGCCGCTCTCCTCGACGCCGTAGATCGCGCCGATGTTGGGATGATTGAGCGACGCGAGCAGCCGCGCCTCGCGCTCGAACCGCGCCAGGCGATCCGGATCGGACGCAAACGACGAAGGCAGCACCTTGATCGCCACCTCGCGACCGAGCTTCGTGTCGCGCGCGCGATACACCTCGCCCATGCCGCCGGCCCCGAGCGGAGCCAGGATTTCGTAGGAGCCGAGCTTCGTTCCAGTCGCGAGGCTCACCTGGCCACCTCACGCGACCTCGCCCGTTTCATTTCGCGGAGTATACACGTCGGTAGGTGACGTTCCGGACTTCGAGTCCCTGCGCACATGGCGACTGACAACAACACCGAATCGCTTCGCCCAACCACGGTCCGTGCGGTCCGGACGCTGGCCACTCCGGGAACTGCCGGCATCGCTTCAGCGACTCGACGCGGAGGTACAATGGCTGCAGCCGTGGAGCCGATCGCCGCGCTCGCAGAGGCGCTGTACCGTGAAGAAGTCGAGCGAGCCCGAGCGATGTCGCCCGCCGACAAATTGCTCGAAGGACCTCGACTCTTCGAGCGGTCCTGCCGGCTGATGGGAGACGGGATCCGCCACCAGCATCCTGATCTCGACGAGGCCGGTGTCGCGACTCTCCTAAAGGTCCGACTCGAACGACTGCAGGCGCTCGAGCACTCGTGACCGCCGACGAAGCCGTGGTGGCGGTGATTGATGCCCTCGACGCCGCCAGCAGGTCCGCGTCCTGGGCCGGGAAGCATCCGTAGCGTCGGTGGAGGACATGATCGTGACCAAGCTGCGCTGGGCTGTCGAGGCGCAACGCGCGACGGATCGCCACACGCCGCGCGGCCCTTTGATACACCCCGAGGCCTGGTAGCTGGCGCGATCGGCAGGGCGCTATTCTGCCCGCGCGAGCGTCACGAGCGCGTTGTAATCCGGCTCCATCGAATCGGGGTCGATGGCCGCCGCCGACAGGAGCGTGTTGCCTTCGGGCCAATGGACCTCGAGGTTCCCCGCCCTGATCGGCGCAGACTTCAGCCGACCTCGGAACGAGCCGCTGGCCGAGGTGAGCACCACCCCGGCGCCCTCCTCCATCCCGAGCGCCCGCAGATCCTCCGCGCTGACGAGCACCGCATCCCGCCGCGCGCCGGTCAAGGGATCGACCTCGCGCTGGATCATCGAGTTGAACTGCTTGCCGCGACGGGTCGAGACCCGAAAAATCAACGCAGAGCTCGCTAAGCCCGCAAAAAGATCTTGCTTTGCGTCCTTTGCGGCCTTTGCGTTCCATCGATCGTTGTTCGCCGGTGAGAAATGCGCCTTGCCGTCAGGCGTCGCGAACCGCCCATCGGCGTACAGGGTGCGGCCACCCCACTGCACCTGGTCGCCTTTGGCGCGCAGCGTCTCGATCCCCGCGTAGAGAGGCACGGCGCGCGCGATCTCGGCGCGGATCGCGGCGGCGCCCTCGAAGCGGATCTGGCTCGCGCGCCCGGGAAACGCCCGCGCCATCGCATCGCCGAACACCTGCCATTCGGGCCGCGCCGATCCGATCCGCCGGCCGGGGATCTCGGGCGAGAAGATGATGCGCCGCTCGGTCGACGTCTCCGTGCCGCCCCCCACCGACTCGTAGCGCGTCGTCGCCGGGAGCACGAGGACGTCGCCGTCCCCGTCCACCAGCATCGCCGAGGACAAGACGATGTCCTGGTGGATGCGAAGGCGAGGCCGCTGCAGCGCGCGGCGGCAGCGGGCCGCGTCGGGCAGCGTCTCGAGAAAATTGCCGCCGACGATCCAGAAGAGATCGACCTCGACCTGCGCCGCATGATCGATCATCTCCGACGTCGTCCAGCCAGAGAGGGAGGGGAACGGAAAGCCCCAGACGTCCGCGCACCGCGCCCTGGTTTCCGGGTCGAGCTTCGGCACGCAGCCGACCTCGGCGCCGCCCTGGACGCCGGAGTGTCCGCGAATCGGGACGAGGCCCCGGTTCGGCCGTCCGGGCAGACCGCGGGCGAGGCCGACGTTCATCAGCGCCTTGATCGTGTCGACCCCGTGCGTGTGCTGCGTGAGCCCCATCGACCAGACGATGACGGCGTTGGGCCGATCGATCAGGAGCTGGGCGAACGCCCGCATGCGATCGCGCGTCGCGCCGCTGTCGCGTTCGAGCGCCTCCCAGTCCGAAGACAGGGCGTGGTCGCGGGCGTCGGTGAACCCCTCGGTGCGATCGCGCACGAACGCCTCGTCGATGCCGCCGGCTTCGATCAACGCGCGAAGCACGCCGACGAGGAACGCGAGATCGCCGCCTGTGTGCACGTCGAACCAATGGTCGGCGAGCTGGGTGCCGAAGAGCGCGCTCGACGGAATCGACGGCACCCAGTAGCGCTCGAGCCCAGGCTCGCGGTACGGATTGACGACCGCAATCTGCGCGCCGTTCTGCTTCGCGTAGTGCAGATACTTGGTCGTCACCGGCTGGTTGTTCGCGACGTTCGATCCGAAGAACACGATGAGGTCGGCGTGCAGCCAGTCGGTGTAGCTGCAGGTGGACGCGCCGTAGCCGAGCGTCGCCTTCATGCCGGCGGTCGATGCCGCGTGACACAGACGCGCGGAGTTGTCGACGTGGTTGGTGCCGAGAAACCGCGCCGCCTTCTGCGCCGCGTAGTACACCTCGTTGGTGATGCCGCGCGAGGTCAGATAGAAAGCCGCGCGCGCGGGATCGACGGTGCGAAGCTCCGCCGCGATCCGCTCTTCGGCCTCGTCCCAGGAGACGACGCGAAAGCCGCGATCGCCCTTCCGCCTGATCATCGGCTCCGGCAGGCGGCCGAGCGCGCGCAGATCCGACGACGAACGAGAGGACAGCGGCGCGACGTCGGCGAGGCACGACGGGTCGAGCGCGGGCGCCGTGTTGAGACGCATCAGCTCGAGGCGGACCATGCAGAGATGCGGCCCTTCGAGCGTCCAGTCGGACAGCCCGGACGTGCCGAGCGCGCAGCCGTCGCACACGCCGTCGTTCAGGATGCGCCACGCGAACGGCAGCTCGTCGCGGTTCTCCCACACGATCTTCAGCATCTCGCGGTAATGGTGGGGCTTCTGACGGCCCAGCCCGAACATGTGTGTATGCTATCGCTGAATGCAGCCACACGGCAGGACGACGGTTCTGCTCTTCGTTTTTTTCCAGGCGCTCTACGCGCTGACGTCTTCCGGCAATGCATTCCGGGTGCCTGACGAGTTCGAGGTGTATTTTCAGGTCGAGCATCTGGTGGACGCAGGCGACCTCTCCGTGCCGCAGACGCTCGCGATCCGCGCCGCCAACGGCGATTCGATCTTCTTCGGAAAGGCCGGGCTCGACCGGAAGCCGTACGCCCCCTACGGTCCGCTCACCGCGCTGCTCGCGCTGCCGCATCATTTGATCGCCCGCGCGGTGGCCGCGCTGGCAGGGGTGACGCGATCCGCCCTCCCCGCCGGCCTGGCCTGGGTCTTTCTCGTCGGGGGACTGACGACGACCGCGACGGCGACGGCGGCGGCGCTGGCCGTCGCCGGATTTCACCGCTCGGCGCGGGCGCTCGATACGCCGCCGCAGACCGCCTTCGTGCTCGCGCTGCTCCTCGGCGGCGCCACTGTCCTCTGGCCATACGGCACCAGCTTCTATTCCGAAGCGTGGCAGGCCGCGGCGTTCATCTGGGCCGCGGCGCTGCTGCTCGAGGCGCGGAACTCGCCGCGATCGCGCGTCTTCGTGATCCTCGCCGCGCTGCTGCTCGCGATCGCCGGCCTGACGAAGGTCACCAGCCTCGTCTTCGCGCCGGGGTTCGTCGTCGCCGCGCTGTGCGACCGCTCGCAATCGCGCCGCACGCGTGTCGAAGTGGCAACGGCGCTGTCGCTCGGCGTCGCGATTGCCGTCGGTGGTCACATGACCTGGAACACCTATCGCTTCGGCGCGCCGTTCGACTTCGGGTACAACTGGGCGCTGGAAACGATCCTGCAGCCGCCGGCGCGCCAGTTCCTCGCGAGCGACGTGCCCCGGGGGCTCGTGGTACTCCTGGCGTCGCCAGGGAAATCGATCATGTTGTGGGCGCCGGCCTTGTGGCTGGCCCTCGCTCGGGCGAAACGGTTCACGCAGAAAGAGCCAGCCGTTGCGATCGGCGTCGCGGCCGCCGCCGGCGTCGGGCTCGTGTTCTTTGCGGCGTATCTCTTCCCGGAAGGCGGCTACGCGAACGGGCCTCGGAACCTGGTGCCGATCGTCCCGCTAATGCTGCTGCCGGCGGGCGGACGGGACAGCCGATGGCGATCAGCGCCGCTCGTCGCCTGCGCCGTCGTCGGCCTGATGATGGCGCTGCCCGCCGTGTCGGTGTCGTTCCTCGAAGATCAAGGGATTGGCGGCGATCTGGGATCCGGTGCGCGCACGGTGTATTACGAGCGCATCGCGCCGGCGCCGGGCCGGGCGTGGAATCGGTACCGCCTGGACTACGTGCCGTTCGTGTCGGCCATGAGATCCCCAGGGTGGCTCCATGCGTCCCGGCTCGGCGAGGGACCGGATTTCTTTCCGCTGCATCTGCAGCAGGCGCGCCGCCAGCTTCCGGGCGGTCAGGCGATCCCGCTCTGGCTGCTGTGGGCGATGCCGGCGTTCTGGCTGGCGATCCTCATCGGCACCGTGGCTGCGGCGACAGCCGCGATGACGCGGCGGTAGCAGCGAGAGTCGGTTCACAAACGGGTCGTCGGCCGGGCTCGCGTCTCCGCCCCGAGGCCGACACGCGGGGCGGCGGCTACAAGACGGTTTCAATCAGGCCACGCGCTGCGCGTGCGCGTAGATGTTGCAGCTGTCGCCGCGGATGAACCCGATCAGCGTGATGCCGTACTCCTCCGCGAGCGCGATCGCCAGACTCGAGGGCGCCGAGACCGCCGCGACGATCGGAATTCCGGCGAAGATCGCCTTCTGCACGATCTCGAACGACGTGCGGCCGCTCACGCACAGCAGGTGGTCCGACAACGGGAGCGCCTCGCGCATCAGCATGCGGCCGATGATCTTGTCCACCGCGTTGTGGCGGCCCACGTCCTCGGCGATATCCACGAGGCTGCCGTCGCGTGAAAAGAGCCCTGCAGCGTGCAGACCGCCGGTCTCGTCGAACACGGCCTGCCGCGCCCGCAGACGCCCCGGCAGCGCGGCGATGGTCGAGGCGGGCACGGTCCACGCCGCGTCGAGCGGGGCCACGTCGGCCGCAAGCGACTCGATCGTACGGCGCCCGCACATTCCGCAGGAGGAGTTGGTCGTCACCTGCCGGCGGCCGGCGAGCAGACGGTCGATGGCCGCGGCCGATCCGTTCGCCAGCGTGACGTTGACGACGTTTTCCGGATGATCGGCGGCGGCATCGGTGCAGTGCGCGATGGTCCCGAGGTCGTCGGCGCCCGCGATCACGCGCTCGGCGAACAGGAAGCCGGCGGCGAGCTCGCGATCCGCGCCGGGCGTCCGCATGATCACCGCGAACGGGTGATCGTGCAGCCGCACTTCGAGCGGTTCTTCGGTCGCCGCGAAATCCGACGCGGCCGCGCGCGCGAGGCCGCGCACACGTACGACCTCGACCGATCGGAGCGCCTCGGACATGGCGGCCATCTTACCGCTATGATTGATCGCATGGGCAGACGAAAATCCGGTCCCTCGATCGGGGAACGGTTCGAAGCCTTCTCGAAGGTCATCACCCAGCGGACCGGCAGCACCGGCGCCTTCGGCTGCGCGCTGGGCGTCATCGTCGTCTGGGCGATGCTGGGTCCGGTGTTCGGCTTTTCGGACACCTGGCAGCTCGTGATCAACACCAGCACGACGATCGTCACGTTCCTGATGGTGTTCCTGATCCAGCGCGCTCAGAACAACGACTCGCACGCCATCCACCTGAAACTCAACGAGATCGTCGCCGCGACGACCGGCGCGAGCAACCGGCTGGTGGACGTGGAATCGCTGTCGGAGACGGAGTTGGCGCAGCTCCACCGGTTCTACAGTGAGCTGGCGGCGCTCTGCCGGAAGGAGCACGATGTCACCGTGTCGCATTCTGTCGAGGAAGCGCGGCAGCGGCACTTGCTCACGCACGGCAAGGCGAAAGGGCGCGAGTAGAATATTCGCATGGCTGACACCTCGTCGTTCGACGTCACGTCCACCATCGACTTCGCGGAGGTCGACAACGCCCTCAACCAGGCGCGCAAAGAGGTCGGCCAGCGCTACGACTTCAAGGGCGCACGGGCGGACATCGATCTCAGCGTCGCGGAGAAGACGCTGACGCTCGCGGCCGACGACGAAATGAAGATGAACGCGCTGTGGGAAATCGTCCAGACACGGCTGGTGCGCCGCGGCGTCGCGGTCAAGAACTTCAAGGTCGGCGATTCCGAAGCCGCCGCCGGCGGCACCCTCCGCAGGGTCATCGAGATCCAGCAGGGGATCCCGATCGAAGCGGCCAAGGAAATCGTGAAATACCTGAAGGACCAGAAACTGAAGAAAGTGCAGGCGACGATCCAGGCCGATCAGGTGCGTGTCAGCTCGCCGTCGAAGGACGAGCTGCAGA
>JAYVYV010000033.1:0-5459 GCA_043783985.1 Acidobacteriota bacterium
GGTGAGGTTCGTCGCCAGCACGGCGTCCCAGTCCTCGCGCTTCATCCGCATCAGCAGCTGATCGCGCGTGATGCCGGCGTTGCTCACCACGATGTCCAGCCGCCCGTGCCGCCTGACGATGTCGCCCGGCGCCGATTCGACCGCCGCCGCGTCGGTCACGTCGAGGCTCAGCGACTCGACCGTGTGACCCGCGGCGCTCAACTCGTCGGCGCACGCCTGTGCGTGCTCGCCCCGCGCGGCGGCGATCACCGTGGCGCCCTGCTGCGCGAGCCGGACGGCAATCGCGCGCCCGATGCCGCGCGACGCACCGGTCACCAGCGCCACTTTGCCTGCGAGCTCAAACATGAATCAGGGGTTCAATCGCCGCGAGCTCGTCGGGGCTGCCGAAGTTCACGACGGTGGCCTCGCGATGAATCTTGCGGACCAGACCACTCAACACGGTGCCGGGCCCCACCTCAACATACGTTGTGACGCCTTCTGACGCAAGGCGTCTGACGACCGCCTCCCATCGTACCGGCGACGACACCTGCTGCACGAGCGCTTCGATCGCGGCCGTCCGGTCGCGTTTCAGCTCTGCGTCCACGTTGGCGACGATCGGCACGCGGGGCGTCTGCGCCCGGATCGCGCGCAGCTCGGGGGCGAGTCGATCTTCGGCCGGCTTCATCAGCGCGCAGTGAAACGGCGCGCTGACGGCGAGCGGAATGACGCGCCTGGCGCCGAGCGCCTTCGCCCGCTCGCCCGCGCGCGCCACCGCGTCGCGCGCCCCGGCAATCACGACCTGTCCGGCGCCGTTCATGTTCGCGGGGCTGACGACGTCGCCGTGGGCCGCCTCGGCGCACGCCTGCGCCACGCGATCGGCGTCGAGGCCGAGAATCGCCGCCATCGCGCCCTCCCCCGCGGGCACCGCGTCCTGCATGTAGCGCCCGCGGCGCTGCACGAGGCGGAGGGCGTCGCCAAACGCGAACGTGCCCGCCGCGACGTTCGCGGAGTACTCGCCGAGGCTGTGCCCGGCCACGAAGGCGGGCGCGAGCCCCCGAGACTCCAGGAACCGGGCGGCGGCGGTGCTGACCGCGAGGATCGCCGGCTGCGTGTTCTCCGTCAGGGTGAGCTGATCCTCGGGTCCGTCGAAGATGAGGCGGCTCAGCGGCTGGCCGAGCGCCGCGTCCGCTTCCTCGAACGTCTCGCGGCAGATCGGATAGGCGTCGAACAGCGCGCGCCCCATGCCGACCGTCTGCGCGCCTTGTCCGGGAAAGAGGAACGCGATCACGGCCGGCGATCCACGGTGGCGGCGATGTCCCCCTCGATGCGCTGGATGAAGCGGTGCGAGGCGAAGCGGTGCGCCAGCGCGACGCCGTTGCGCACCGCTTTGGCGCTCGACCGGCCGTGGCCGACGATGACCACGCCGTTGACGCCCAGCAGCGGCGCGCCGCCGTACTCGGCGTAGTCGGTCATCACGCTCAACGCTTCGCTCAGCAGACCTTCAATCACTTCGACGAGCCCCTCGCTGATCTTCAACGCGATGTTGCCGGTGAAGCCATCGCAGACGATGACGTCCGCCTGGCCGCGATAGACGTCCCGCGCCTCGACGTTGCCGATGAAGGACGGCAGCGACGCCTTCAGCAGCTGGTGCGCCTCGCGCGTCAGCTCGTTGCCCTTCGTCGCCTCCTCGCCGATCGACAGCAAGCCCACCCGCGGCTCGGCGATGCCCAGCGCCACCCGCGCGTAGACGCTGCCCATGACGGCGAACTGCAGGAGGTGCTGCGGCCGGCACTCGACGCTCGCGCCGACGTCGAGCAGGACGGCGGCACGGGTGGGTGTCGGGATCGTCGCGGCGAGCGCGGGGCGATCCACGCCCGGCAGCATCCCGAACGCGGCGTGCGCCGCCATCACCGTGGCGCCGGTGTGACCGGCGCTGAACAGCGCGGCCGCCTCCCCGCGCGCGACCGCGCCGGCGGCCACCCGGATCGATGCGCCAGGCTTTCGCCGCAGCGCCGCCGACGGCGACTCGTCCATCGTCACTACGTCCGGCGCGTCCACCACGCGGACACGGCGCCTGTCGAGGCCGGGATGACGCCCCAGCTCTTCGTCGAGCTGCGCGGCGGGACCGACGAGCGCCACGCCGAGATCGATTTCGCGCGCGGCGTCCAGCGCGCCGTCGACGACGTGCCGCGGGGCGTCATCGCCGCCCATCGCGTCAACAGCGATCCACAACATTCGCCGGGTTCGGGGTTCAGGGGTCCGCGGTTCAGAGTTCGTTCGGGGTTGCGGGTGCGGGGTTCCGACTCTGAACCCTGAACCGTTGAACCATGAACCCGAACCCAGACGGGTTACTTCTCTGAGACTGCCCTGACCTGCCGGCCGTTGTAGTAGCCGCAGTTCGCACACACGTGGTGCGGCGCCTTCGGCTCGTGGCAATGCGGGCATTCGCTGAGGCTCTTGGGCTTCAGCGCGTCGTGGGTCCGGCGCTTGGCCGTGCGCGTTTTCGAGTGGCGTCGTTTGGGATTAGGCATCTCAGTCTCGGTTCGGGGTTCTACGTTCTGCGTTCGACGTTCGACGTTCGACGTTCTCAGTTCTTCGTTCTCAGTTCCCGAAGGGCGGCGAGGCGCGGGTCGTCCCAGATCGGCTTGCAGTCGCACGCACCCTTGTTCAGGTTCGTGCCGCAAATCGGGCACAGGCCGTTGCACGCCTCGCTGCACAACGGCTTCATCGGTAGCGAGAGCACGAACTGCTCGTGCATCAGCTGACCGAGGTCGATCTCGTCGTTCTCGTAAAACGCCGTCGTCAGGTCGTCCTCTTCTATCTCGCGCTCGCCTTCACCGTTGTTCACGGTGTGCGGCTGATAGCGCAGGTCGAATTCCTGATCCGCCGGCGCGATGAACGGCTCGAGGCAGCGGCTGCACTTCAGTTCGAGCGTCGTCTGCACGCGCCCGGCAAGCCTGAAGGCCTGCTTGCCCTTGAAAATGTCGAACGCCAGCGAGACCGGCGAGACGACGCGAAAGTCCTCGTCGGCCTCGAACTGGTCGGGACGATAGACCTGCTCGATCCGGTCTTGCGCCGTCCGGATCTGGTTCAGATTCAGGAGGAGCATCAACCTCCCAATATACCTTGGAAAAGGGGTGAGGGCAAAGGCTTAGGGCCATCAGTGGTAGTGCTTCAGTTAACGGATTCGTAATCGGTCACGCATAAGGGCGTCCGTGCGATACTGACCGTATGCCCAAGCGGTCACGCAAAGCAGCCAAACTGAAACCTCAAAACCCTATCGAAGCACTGCCGAGACGAGACGCGAACCAGAACGCCTTCGAGGTGCTCCAGGAGCTAATCAAACGCAGCGAAGGTGAGACAGGCAAAGACCCGCTGGCGGTTCTCTTGGGCCGTCGTGGAGGGCTGAAGGGCGGTAGAGCGCGAGCCGATTCAATGACGGCCACTGAGCGCAGCAAGAGCGCGAAAAAGGCTGCGCAGGCACGATGGGGCAAGAAGTAGCGACCGTACAAACAAAGAGCCGGGTTGCCCCGGCCCTTTGTCTCTCCCCTCCAACTTGCTAGGAGGACGAGCAGATGGTTGTCACCCACCGGCTAGATTACGCAACCTCGTCCCCTTTGGTCAAGCCCCGAGAAGCGTGTCGCTGACGGGATTCGAACCCGCAAGAGCCGAGGCCCAGATGGGTGACAACCATCCGCGTCTGCCAGTTGCGCCACAGCGACCCTCAGACATTACCGAGAGGGCGGGTGATTGTCAAGCGGTTCAGGGCTAGATTCTGCAAGCTCATCAATGACTTAAGTCAAGCCGTCTCTAATACGTCGCCTATGCTGCCGCTTATAACATCCGCTTGCAGATCAACTTGGGGCTTTCGATGTACGCTTGTTGACGTACGCATAGAACAGCATCATAATGCTCCTAATGGCTGTACAAGATTCGTCCTCGTCCGTCGAAGCTGTTCGGAAGGTGATTGAACAGTACGAGTCTAAGCGTACTCAACAGCTCGGTGAAGTGACGCGAGTCGAGCGTCTGATCAACGAGCTGCTCAGCGACATCGGAGAGCCAGCGAAATATCAGATCATCGTGGAAGGCACTGGATCGGCTGCTGGCCATAGCTCCGTTACCGGTGTCGGCGGCGGCAAGAGGAAGCGCAGCCGCTATTACGGAAAACCCCTCGCCACCGCCGTCCGTGCCTTTCTCGAAACACTGGACGAACAGCCCGCGACCCCGATTGAACTACTCGCGGAACTAGAGTCTGGCGATTTCGATTTCGACGGCATGGGCTGGCAGAAGGAAAACCGGCTCCGAAGCCTAGCTATGTCTCTCGCGAAAAACACAGCGACGTTCCATCGTCTCCCGAGCGGTGCATTTGGCTTGAATGAGTGGTATCCGAACGCGAAGCCGCGGAAAACCAAGGCTGTCGCGACGGAGGACCATACCGAGGCCGCCGGGGAGAAGCCAGAGGGAGGTGACGAATGAGATTAGGTAATTTCCCCTGTCGTCTAGCCCACCGGGCGGCAGGGGAGAAACACGAAGGGCCGTTCCTCCTACCCTGATCAAGTGGAAAGGAACGGCCCGTAGGTGGGCCTCCTTCAGGAGGCTCCGCGCTTATTATCGGTCCCAATATCGTTCAAATCAACCCTTGACTTATGCGTGAGCGGTCACGCATAATAACTCTCATGAACAGGTTGCCCATGTCCAAGCGGGTCGCGGTCGTCTCGGCGTTGGTCGAGGGCAACAGCCTTCGTTCTACCTGCCGAATGACTGGCGTGGCGATGAACACCGTGTTGAAGCTGCTGGCCGAACTCGGCTCGGCCTGTGCGGACCTGCACGATGCCAAGGTGCGCGACGTAGACGCGGTGCGCGTCCAGTGCGATGAGATTTGGCAGTTCATCGGCGCGAAGGCGAAGAACGTCACCGACGAACAGAAGATCGCCGGGTGGGGTGATTGCTGGACCTGGACCGCCATCGACGCTGATACGAAGCTGATCATCAGCTATGAGATCGGAGCGCGGAACGCGTTCAACTGCTACGAGTTCATGAAAGACCTCGCCTCGCGTCTCACCGGCCGCGTGCAGCTTTCAACCGACGGCCTTCGCTGGTATCACGATGCGGTCGATCACGCCTTCGGGATCGACGTGGACTACGCGACGATCACGAAGGTGTTCGGGAAGGTTGCGGCTGATCCGGCCGCGTCGGTGCGTTACAGCCCCGCGAAGATCACCGGCGTCATCAAGGAGGCGATAAGAGGAAACCCGGACGACAAACACATCTCCACGTCGTTCGTAGAGCGTCAGAACCTCACGATGCGGATGTCCATGCGTCGGTTTACGCGGCTCACGAACGGGTTCAGCAAGAAGATCGAGAACCACATGGCAGCGACCGCGCTTCTATGAAGCGGCGATTGTCAATCTCCACGAGTTCGTCGCCTGCCCGCGACACACGTGCATTGAGGCCGCCGAGCAGGCCCTCCCCAATAGCAG
>JAYVYV010000034.1:0-15499 GCA_043783985.1 Acidobacteriota bacterium
TGATCGCCGAGCGGCTCAACTGGTTCGACAAATACGTCAAGAATGCCGGCGCGAAGAGCACGACCGACCTACAGCGATAACGTGTTCTTTCTTTGGCTGTTCGCGTGTTCGTGGTTGCCTGTGTTCTTCGTCGTCGCCACCGGGCAGTCCGGCCTCTCTTCACGCGATCGCGATCTCGTCCTCGTCATGCTGCGGCAGGTGCGCGAGGACGTCGAAACGCACTACTACGATCCCGCCTTCCACGGCATCGATCTGACGTCGCAGTTCGGCGAAGCCGAACAGCGCCTGAAAACGGCCCCCACCCTCGCCGACGCCTTCGCCATCGTTTCCGGCTTTCTGTTTCAGTTCGGCGACTCGCATACCGTGTTCATTCCACCGAATCCCCAGACCCGCGTCGCCTACGGCTGGCACGTGGCGATGGTGGGCGACGTGCCGCTCATCATGTCGGTGGACCTGGGCAGCGACGCCGCCGCGAAAGGCCTCGCCGCCGGCGATCGCGTGCTGCTGCTGAACACGTTCGCGCTCAACCGCTCGAATCTCCCGCACCTCACGTATTTCTATCGCTTCATCCAGCCTGAGAGGCAGCAGCAGGTCGCCGTGCTGAAACCCGACGGCTCGGCGCGCACCGTCGACGTGAGGTCACGGCTGGAGACGAGGAGGGACGCCGGCATCGGCGAGCTCCTCGACGAGATCGGGCAGCTGGTCGAGCGCGGCCGTGACCGGAGCGCGTCGATCGGAGACGACGTGCTCGTGTGGAAGATGACGGCGTTCAGGCAGCCCGAGCTGGTGGACGAGATGATCGGAAAAGCGCGCGCGTACAAGACGCTCGTTCTCGATCTGCGCGGCAACGGCGGCGGATCGATCGCGGCCTTGCGGGAGCTCGTCAGCCGCTGCATCGACCACGACGTCCTCGTCGCCGTCGAAACGCGCCGCGGCAAGGATGTGCGGGACGTCGCAAAGCCGGCCAGGAAGGGGTTCACCGGGCGCCTGATCGTGCTCGTGGACAGCCGCTCGGCGTCGGCAGCGGAGATGTTCGCGCGCATCGTCCAGATCGAGAAGCGCGGGACCGTGCTCGGCGATCGCACCGCGGGAGCCGCGATGAGGTCGCGTCTGTTCGCGCACAAAATCGGATCGACATCGGCCGCGGTGTACGCCGCGTCGGTCACCATCGCGGACGTCCACATGTCGGACGGCGCCAGCCTCGAGAAGATCGGCGTCGAGCCCGACGAGGTGACCCTGCCTCGACCTTCGGATCTGGCGACGGGCCGAGACCCCGTGCTGGCGCAGGCGATCGCGCTCGCGGGCGGCCGTCTCACGCCGGAAGAGGCGGGCCGGCTGTTCAAGTAAACTTCCGCCGTGCCCACTGCCATCGACGTGTCGTCGGTCCTCGGTCTCAGCGCGCTCGGCATGTTCACGGCGCAGATTCTCCTGGGGTTGCTGCTCTCGGTCGGCTACAACCCGATCCGCCAGTGGCCGCGTCAGCGCTGGATCAAGCTGTTCACGTTTCACAACCGGCTCGGATATCTCGGCCTCGCCACGGCGCTCGTCCACCCGCTGATTCTGCTCGCCTCGTCCGAGGCGGGCTTCCGGCTGTTCGACATCGTCGTGCCGATCTGGTCGCCGACGCAGCCGATCCCGACCACGCTCGGCGCCATCGCGTTCTACCTGATTGCCTTCGTCGTGCTCACGTCGTACTTCCGGCGCGTCTTCGGACGGCACCGCTGGAAGCAGCTCCACTACACGGCGTACGCCGCCGCGGCCGTGTTCTACGTCCACGGCGTGTGGGCCGATCCGCTGCTGAAGAATCGTCCGGTCGATTTCATCGACGCGGAGAAGGTCTACGTGGAAGGGTGCGCGCTGCTCGTCGCGGCCGCGACCGTGATGCGCGTCAGATATCGGAGGGTGCGAGGCTGACGGGAACGGAGACGACGGAGGGACTCCTCCGTTACGTCACCGGAGCCGCGAGACGATCGAGCCTCGGCCCTCCGTCGAATCGCTGAAGAACACCTCCCAGGCGGCGCGTATGCGCTCGAGCTTGGCGAGATCGTCGCTCGATTCGCGCGGCTGAGACACCAGATAGATGAACGCCTGGCGGAACACTTTCTGCGCGCTCGCCGCGTCCGGGCGCCGCGCTCCGTTGGCGGCGACGATGTCGGCGATGCGCACGTCTTTTCGCGTCCCGCGAATCTCGACACCGACTCTGGGCGCGTCTTCGGCATCCTGTCCCGATGTCACGCGCGTGACCACGAACATCGGCGGCACGTCGGACTCGGCGCGCAGGCCCATCGCGTACTGGTCCAGCGCCGAATACCGGGAGACGGCGCCCACGGTCCGGAAGACGCCGTTGCCCATGTCTTCGATGTCGTTGCCTTCCATGTGCGACGCGTCGGCATCGAAGAAGAAGCTCCAGTGCGCCTCGTCGCGGCCGAGCAGTTCCTTCGAGTCGATGGTCCCGTCCCTGAACTCGAGGAACGCGAGCCAGCGATGGCCTATTTCCTGGCCCAACAGGCTGAGCGTACTGTTCTCGCCGAGGAACCGCTGCCGCGGATCCTCGGGGAAACGCGACAGGTTGTCCATGTTCACCACGCTGCGCAGCCGGCCGCGGCTGCCGAAATCCCGGCTCGAGTCGTAGACGTCCTGGCCGATTCCGGCGACCTCGTTGGCCACCGTGAACTCGAAGGCGAACGTTCCCCGCCGCGTCGTCTTCGTATTGGTGAAGATCACGAGCTGATCGAAATCGTCGCCGTGCGTTTGATAGAATTTCTTCGTCAGGCCGACGATATCGAGATCCTGCGCGTTCGCAAAACGCTCGCCGACCGCACCGCTGCCGCCGGGGATCGTGCCGGCCGATACCGTGCTGAGGTCCACCGGGCTGAAGATGCCGGTCTCGCCGGGCGATACGCCGACCACCGCCGCCGAAGGCGCGACCGTCGTGCCATAGACGAACTCGATGCTTCCGTCCGCGGCGAGACGGAGCTGAACGTTCACCCGATTCGCCGGCGCGTCGAACTCCGGCACATCGCACCACGTGAGCAGCAGTGCATCGCCGTCAATCCGCCGGAACACCCCGCCGGCCTGCGACGGATCGAGATCATCGAACACCGGCGCGACGCGCGGCGGGCCTGTGAGGAAACGCGCGACGCTCCGATCCGAGCTGGCGTGCTCTTCGGCACCGAAGGTGACGTTGCCGTCGGAATTGACGAACGCGTCCGTATATCGCCCCGCGTAGAAGGGGAACGTGAACGGCAGCGCCACCCGTGCGCTGTCGTCGTCGCCGAGCGGAATCTTCTCGCCGACGGCGCCTTGAAACTGGCGATCGGACCGCCGCACGTCGTAGCCGCCCGACCCGTTGCGCGCGAAAGCCACCGCGATGGCACGCAGGTCGTAGGGATTGGGCGGCAGCACGAGATCGCCCTCGTCCCTCACGACAGCCACCTGGCCGATGTCCTCGGCCGTTGCCGCCGGTGCGAACGACGTCGGCGCCAGTCGACGTTTCGCAACCGCGGCCTGATGCTTCCACAGCTCTTCGTACGCGCGGCCGCGTCGCGTCCGCCGATCATCAGTCGATGCCGGTTTCGGCGGCGCCGGTACGGCGGTGACCGCGGCGGGTGCAAGGGAAATCGAGCAGCTGCCGCTCGTGGCCGGTGGCGGTACGGTTGTCGCGGGAGGCGGCGTGCCGCCCGCGTTGCCGCCGCACGCGGCGATGAGGAGCGTCGCGAAGATCGCGCCGATGGCGATCGCGCCGATCCCGCGCCGTGTCGGTCGCGCGCCGGTCCGTTGCCGCATCCCGCGGATTATATGCGGGAGGATGTCGGCCCACCGAAGCAGGACAGGTTCACGACGCCGTCGACGCGACGACAGCCTCGCCTGGTCGCTGCGTGTAGCTGATGGCCATCCCGACGACGACGACCACCACCGCGCCGATGAGGTTGTGCCAGAGAAACGCGATCCACGGCAGCTGAAACGCGACGGTGAGCACGACGAGCATGCCCGCGATCAATCCCCAGAACGCCCCCCGCGCCGTCGCGCGCGTCGTGAGGATGCCGAGGATGAAGACGCCGAGCAGCGATCCGTAGAAGAACGATCCGTACCGGTTCACGACTTCGATCAGCGATCCCTGGTTCGCCGCGAACATGGCGACGACGCACGCGACGAGCCCCCAGAAGAACGTGGCGAGCTTCGACACCACGAGATAGTGCGAGTCGGTCGCGCTTGTGACGAAGTGCCGGCGATAGAAATCGATGATGGTCGCGGTGGCGAGCGCGTTCAGCTCGCCGCCGCTGGCCGACATGGCCGCGGCGAAGATCGCCGCGATCATCAGCCCGACGAGGCCGATCGGCATGTGCGTGGTGATGAAGGTCGGGAAGACGTAGTTCACGTCGCTGTACCGCTCGTCGCCGGTGGTCTGCTTGACGACGGTGGCCGCCCTGGAGCGGATGTCCTTCAGGCGCGCATCGCTGGCGAGGAACGCGGCGCGATCGACGCGCGTTGCCGCATCGCGGCGGGCGGTGATCTCCGCGTCGAACGCCTGCTGAAGGCCCGCGTACTCCGCCGCCTTCGGGCTCGCGGCCACGCTCGCGTCGTAGACGCGGTTGAACAGCATGGGCGGCGTGTTGAACAGGTAGAACACGAACACGAGCACGCCGGTCGTCAGAATCAGCAATTGCAGCGGAATCTTGACCCACGCGCTCATCAGCAGCGACCGGCGCGCCTCGTCGATCGACTTCGCGGTCAGGTAGCGTTGGACCTGACTCTGATCGCAGCCGAAGTACGACAGCATCAGGAACAACCCGCCGAGCATGCCGGACCAGAAGGTGTACGTCTCGGTGAGGTTGAAGGTGAAGTCGACCGCCTTCAGGCGGCCGGTCGCGCCGGCCAGCGTCACCGCCTGGCCGAAGCTGACGTGCTGAAGAATTCCGTAGAGCAGGATCACGATCGCCGCCGACATCCCGAAGACGACGATGAACATCTGCTTGACGTCGGTCCAGGCGACGGCCTGCACGCCGCCGATCGTGGTATAGACGATCATCGGGATGCAGATCGCGAGCACGGTCACCGGCAGTGTCCAGCCGAGAATCGTCGACATCACGACCGACGGCGCCGCCAGGGTCACGCCGAGCGCCATCGCCCGGCCGACGAGGAACAGAAAGCTGGCGAGCGAGCGGACACGCACGTCGAACCGGCGCTCGAGATACTCGTACGCGGTATAGACGCGGGCGCGCGTGAAGAACGGCACGACGGTCAGCGACAGGATCACCATCGCGAGCGGCAGACCGAAATAGTTCTGGATGAAGCGCAGGCCCGTGGAATACGCGAGCCCGGTCGTTCCGACGATCGTGACCGCGCTCATCTGCGTCGCCATCACCGACAGGCCGACCGCCCACCACGGCAGCGACCGGTTCGCGAGGAAGTAGCCGTCGACCTTGTCGGTCCCCTTCGATCGGCGCAGGCCGTCGATGATGATCCAGCCGTTGTAGAGGACGACGACTATCCAGTCGAATACCCTCATGGGGCCGGGGGCTGGGGCCTGGGGACTGGGGGCTGGCGGCTCACGCGACCATCCTCCCGAAGATCCACAGCGCGGTGATGATGACGGCTTCGAGCGCGATGACCGTGACGTAGGTCGACGTCATCGGCGTGTCGCTCCCACCTTCGGGTTCAGGGTTCATCGTTCAGAGTTCAGGGTTCACAGAGCGGCGCTCCGATCGGCCAGCGTCTGCTCCGCCTTCGCCAACGCATTCGTGGCATCCGTCCACCGGGCCTCGTCGGCGTCGAGCAGCCCGCGCGACACCTTGGCGGCGCGCGCTGTTTCGTCCGGCGCCGGGCCGCCGAACGTCTTGCGCATCTCGACGAAGTGCCGCGGGCTGAGAATCTGCGTCAGCTGCGCCTCGGAGTAGTCCAGAGGCTTGCCCAGGATCTCGGTGGACGCGTCGGCGAGCAGGTCGGCGAACAACCGATCCGAATGCCGCTTTCGTCCGCCGACCAGATGCGCGGCGATCGCGTGCGCCTTCCGGAACGGCAGCCCGTGATCCCGCGCCAGCGTGTCGGCAAGCTCCGTCAGCGTCGTCCAGCCGTCGGCGGCCCGCGATTCGAGGCTGCCCGCGTCGAACTCCGCCGACGACATCGCGGCCGCCACGAGCCTGACCGCGCGCGTGGCATCGCGGAACATCGCGAACACGAGCGGCTGCAGATCGTCCTCGGTGTCGACGATGTCGCCAAACGGCGTGTTGTGCGCGGTGATGACGATCGCCTGCGCCTGCCCGAGCGCCTTGCTGCCGATCGCGCGCGCGTGCTCGAGGGCGACCGGGTTGCGCTTCTGCGGCATGATGCTGCTGCCCTGCACGTAGCCGTCGCCGAGCCGCAGGTAGCCGAACTCCGCGGTGCTCCACAGCAGCATGTCCTGGATGAAGCGGCCGTGGCCGGTCAACAGCACGGCTGCCGCCGACGTGCTTTCCAGCAGGTAGTCCACCGTGGCGATGCTGCCGTACGTGTTGCAGGTCGGCCCGCTGAATCCGAGCAGCGACGAGGTGAGGTCGCGATCGATCGGAAACCCGGTGCCGGTGATCGCGCACGCGCCGAGGGGATTGCGGTTCGTGCGCTCGAACGCGGCCGTGAGCCGCGCGCCGTCCCGCTCGAGCTGCTCGACGACGGCGAGGAGGTAATGGGCGACGGTGCTGGGCTGCGCGCGCTGGGTGTGCGTGTGGAGCGCGAGGATCGTGTCGCGGTGACGGTCGGCGAGGTCCAGCAGCGACCGGCGCAGCGCGAACGTCGCCGCGAGCAGCCCGAGCACCAGCTCGCGCTGCCGCATGCGGTACATCGTCATGTCGATGTCGTTGCGCGAGCGCGCCGTGTGCAGCCGTCCCGCCACGTCGTCGCCGCACGCCTGGATCACGAGGCGCTCGACGTAGAAGAAGAGATCTTCGTAGGTGCCGTCGTAGCTGACGGTGCGAATCTCGTCCTGCGACACGGTGTCGAGCGCTGCGCGGAGCGCGTGTGCGTCCTTCGCGGAGACGATCCCCTGCGCCGCGAGCATCACGAGGTGAGCGTAGTTGATCGCCATCATCGGCGAGAGCAACAGCGCTTTGGCGTCCTCGAAGTTCTCGTTGAGCACGCAGGTGATGTATTCCGGCGCGAACTTCATCGCTTGAAGTATATCGAGTTCCCCCAGCACCAATCCGGCCGAAATCGGTTCGCGGGGTTTCACCTTGTTTGCCGAGAGGGGAGGGCCGCGCGTTCCGGCGACGCGGTGTCCGCGCGTGCGCGCCGTCTATAATGTCTGCATGAAGTATGCAGCCGTTCTCGCGCTCCTCGCCGCCGCTGCCGTCTCCGCACAGACCGGGCCGAACGACGCGCGCGCGCGGGCGATTTACAAGGAGCTCGTCGAGATCAACACGACCGACACGCCAGTCGGCGACGTCACGAAAGCGGCGGACGCGGTCGCGGCGCGGCTGAAAGCCGCCGGCTTCCCCGCCGCCGACATGCAGATCATCGGGCCCGATCCGCGCAAAGGCAATCTGGTCTTCCGGTATCGCGGGACCGGGGCGCGCAAGCCGATCCTCCTCCTCGCCCACCTCGACGTCGTCGACGCGAAGCGCGAGGACTGGTCGATGGATCCCTTCACGTTCATCGAGAAGGACGGCTTCTTCTACGGCCGCGGCACGAGCGACGACAAGGCGATGGCGTCGCAGTTCGTCGCGAACCTGATCCGCCTGAAGGAAGAAGGCTTCACGCCGGATCGCGATCTGATCCTGGCGCTCACCGCCGACGAGGAAGGGGGCGCCTTCAACGGCGCCGAGTGGCTCGTGAAGAACCACAAGGATCTGATCGACGCCGAGTTCGCGATCAACGAGGGCGGCGGCGGCAACATGCGCAAGGGCAAATACCTCACGAACGAAGTGCAGGCGAGCGAGAAGGTGTTCCAGGACTTCCGCCTCGAGGTGACGAACCCGGGGGGTCACAGCTCGCTGCCGGTGAAGGACAACGCCATCTACCACCTGGCCGCGGGCCTGAACCGGCTGTCGGCGTACGATTTTCCCGTGGAGCTGAACGAGGTGACGCGCGCGTATTTCGCGCGCTCGGCGGACGTGGAAGCGGATCCGAAGCTGGCGGCCGACATGCGCGCCGTCGCGAAGCCGGCGCCGGATCTCGCGGCGGCCGCGCGGCTGTCGGCGTCCCTGCCGTACTACAACTCGATGATGCGGACGACCTGCGTCGCCACGCGGCTGCTCGGCGGCCACGCCAACAACGCGCTGCCGCAGATGGCGAGCGCGAACGTGAACTGCCGCATCCTGCCGGGCGTCTCGCCGGCGTCGGTGAAGACGAAGCTCACGGAGATTCTGGCGGACCCGAAGATCTCGGTCGCCTTCGTCGACGAGGCGCACCCGAGCAAGCCGTCGCCGCTGCGCCCCGACGTCATGACCGTCGTCGAATCGCTGACCGCGGCGATGTACCCGGGCGCGATCGTCGTCCCCGTGATGAGCACTGGCGCGACCGACGGACTCTACCTGCGCAACGGCGAGATCCCGACCTACGGCGTCGAAGGCACGTTCGGCGACATGGACGACGTGCGCGCGCACGGCAAGGACGAGCGCGTCGGCGTGAAGCAGTATTTCGAGGGGCTGGAGTTCCAGTACCGGCTGATCAAGGCGCTCGCTCGACGGTAGGCTATTTCGTGCCCGTGACGATCGGGTTGCCCGCGTTCACCCACTCGTTCCAGCCTCCGCGCAGCGCGCGAATGCTCTTCACGCCGCGTTCTTTCAGCATGAGCGCCGCACGGGCGCTCGTGAACTCGTCCTGTCAGGCACAGTAGACGACGACCGGCTTCCGGGTCTTGAGCAGGACGGCGACGGTTTTCTCGTACGCGTCCGGCCACGTGAGCTTGCCTTCGAGGGGCAGCGCCAGCGCGCCGCGCATGTGGCTTTCGTCGAACGCCTCGGTGTTGCGCGTGTCGACGATCACGACGTTGTTCGCCGCGACGAGCTTCTTGAACGCCTGCTGCGTGATCCGTGGCGCGTCGATGGCATCCGCGCTTTGTCCCCTTCCGACCGCGGGCAGCAGGGTGAGCACGAGGCACGTCGTCGCAAGCCGGGTTCCCATGCCTCCAATGATACTCTCGCGGCCATGACGCACCTCGGACGGATCCTGTCGGGCGGGATCGTGCTCGCAGCCGTGATGACGTTCGCGTCGGGACGCGGCGCGACCGCTCAGCCGCCGCGGCCGCCGAACCTCGTGATCATCCTCGCCGACGACATGGGCTACGGCGACATCGGCGCCTTCGGCGCGCCGAACATCCGCACGCCGCACCTCGATGCGATGGCGGCGCAGGGGCAGAAGTGGACCAGCTTTTATGTCCAGCCGGTCTGCTCGCCGAGCCGCGCCGCCCTGCTGACGGGACGGCTGCCTGTCCGCAGCGGCATGTTCGCGACGCCTCGGGGGCGAGCGCCTGGAGTCTTCCGCGACAACGCGGCGGCTGGGCTGCCGCCCGACGAAGTGACGATCGCCGAAGTCCTCAAGTCCGTGGGCTACGTCACGGGGATGATCGGAAAGTGGCATCTGGGACACCTGCCGCCGTTCCTGCCGATGCGGCAGGGATTCGATTCGTGGTTGGGCCTGCCGTTCTCGCACGACATGCGGATGACGGTCACGCCCGACAAAGGCTACCAGTCCGCCGTGTACTACGATCCGAAGCCTGAATACTGGGACGTGCCGCTGATGCGGAACGAGGAGGTCGTCGAGCGCCCCGTCGATCACCGGACGCTGACGAAGCGCTACACCGAGGAAGCGGTCAGGTTCATCGACGCGAACAGGAGCCGCCCTTTCTTCCTGTATCTCGCGCACTCGATGCCGCACATCCCGCTCGCGCGGTCGAGCGACTACATCGACCACAGCAGCGGCGGCACGTACGGCGACGTGATCGAAGAGATCGACTGGAGCACCGGGCGGGTGCTGGACGCGCTGCGCGCGGCCGGCGTGGAGGGACAGACGCTGGTGCTGTTCACGAGCGACAACGGCCCCTGGCTGCCGTTCGAAACGCACGGCGGTTCCGCCGGTCCGCTGAAGGACGGCAAGGGGACGACGTGGGAAGGCGGCGTGCGGACGCCGGCGATCTTCTGGCGGCCCGGCTTCGTGCGGCCGGGGACGGTGACCGACATCGGATCGGGTCTGGATCTGCTGCCGACCGCGGCGTCGCTGGCCGGCGCGCGGCTGCCGGCCGACCGGGTGATCGACGGCGTGGATCTCTCGGCGCCGCTGCGCGGATCGGGCCCGAGCCCGCGCGACAGGAATTTTTACTACTCGGACAACGAGCTCAGGGCGATTCGCAAAGGGCGATACAAGGCGCACTTCGTCACGAGCGGCGCGTACGGCCTCGGCGACGCCCGCACGGTGCAGACGCCTCCGCTCCTGTTCGACCTGTGGTCCGATCCCGGCGAGCGGTTCGACATCGCCGCGGCCCACCCCGACATCGTGGCGGATCTGGTCAACGCGGCCGACGCGCATCGGCGAACCGTGGTACCGGTCACGCCGCTGTTCGACGAGTTGCTGCCGGCGCGCCGGCCGTGAGACCCGGTTCGGGTTCAGGCCATTCGATCCGCGCCCGGCCGCCGGCGGGAGGCGATGTCGCACCTCCGCGCATCGAGCGGGACGCGGACGTGCTCGCGTCCGTTGTCGAAGACGCCGCGCATTTCCCTGGCGGCTTCGCCTCCGGCATCAGCACGCCGGCGTCCGAAGCCGAGGTCGCCATGCTGGTGCGCGCGGCCTCGTCCGTGCTGCCGATCGGCGCGCAGTCGTCGCTAACCGGCGGCGCCACGCCTCGCGGCGAGCTGATCCTCAGCACATCCCGCCTGAACCGCATCGTCGCGTCGGGCGACGACTGGATCCGCGTCGGGGCAGGCGTCACGCTCGTCGACCTCGATCTCGCGCTCGCGGCGATCGGCAGACACTATCCGCCGGTGCCCACCTTCACCGGCGCCTTCGTCGGAGGGATCGTCGCCACGAACGCGGCCGGCGCGGCGACGTTCAAGTACGGCACGACGCGCGACTGGGTGCGCGCGCTGACCGTGGTGCTGGCCAACGGCGAGGTCCTCGACGTCGAGCGGGGACGCACGATGGCGCACGCCGACGGGTTCTTCGAGATCGTGCTGTCGGACGCGACCGTGCGTGTGCCGGTGCCGCGCTACCGGATGCCGGACGTGCCGAAGATCTCCGCCGGCTACTTCGCCGCGCCCGGGATGGACCTGATCGACCTGTTCATCGGATCCGAAGGCACGCTGGGCGTGATCACCGAAGCGACGCTCCGCGTGCTGCAGCAAAGGCCGGGGATGTGTCTGGCGTTCGTGCCGTTCGACGATCGAGCGGCCGCGCTCACGTTCGTCACGCGGATGCGCGACGCGGCGAGCGATACGTGGCGCACGCGCGACCCGCAGGGGATGGACGTGTCGGCGATCGAGCACATGGATGCACGCTGCCTCGAGCTCCTGCGCGAGGACGGCGCCGATCGCGCCAACGGCGTCACGATTCCCGACGGCACGGTGATGGCGCTGCTCGTCACCTTGGAGCTGGCAGCGGGCCTCTCGCCGGCCCGGGCGTTCGACGAGATCGGCCGCGCGCGCGAGCCGGGCGCACCGGATACGGCGCTCGTACGTTTCTGCCGCGCGCTGGACGAGGCCGGCGTGCTCGACCTGGTCGAGATCGCGGTGCCGGGTGACCGCGCGCGCGAGCGCCAGCTGTTGGCGCTTCGCGAGGCGGTGCCGGCCGGCGTGAACGCGCGCGTCGGGCGCGCGAAGCAGCTCGACCCGCGGATCGCGAAAACCGCGGCCGACATGATCGTGCCCTTCGAGCATCTCGACGAACTGCTCGCGATCTACGACACCGAGTTCCGGGCGCGCGGCCTGGACGCGGCCGTCTGGGGTCACATTTCCGACGGCAACCTCCACCCGAACGTCATCCCGCGATCGATGGCCGAGTTCGAGTCGGGCAAGGCGGCGATCCTCGCGTTCGGCCGCGAGGTGATCCGGCTCGGCGGGTCTCCCCTCGCCGAACACGGCGTCGGACGCAACCCCGTGAAGCAGCAGCTGCTGCTCGAGCTCTACGGCCGCGAGGGGTTGGACGACATGCGCGCGGTGAAGCGGGCCCTCGACCCCGGCCTCAAGCTCGCGCCGGGAGTGCTCTTTGGTGCGCGATGATGTGGGGATGCCGCCGGCTAGACGCGCAGCGCGGCGAGGCCGACGAGGATCAGACCGCCGACGGCGAGCCACAGCGCGATCGCCCCGGACGCGGTCGAGTGGATCGCGCGGCGGTCGTCACCGCTCGCCAATGCATCCACCGCGGCGGCGACATGCGACTGCGCGATGAAGGACGCGGCCACCGCCCCGAGCAGGAGCAGCCAGCCGAAGCCCAGCATGAGGCGGGCGCCTGTCCCGCCGGCGATCAGGCGCGCCGACAACAGCAGCGTGCCGATCCACGCGGCCCCGGCCACCCCCGCGAGCAGCCGCAGCCGACCGATCTCCCGGTCGGCCGCCTGACGCTGCAGCTCCAGCTGGAGAATGCGCTCCGCGCGGCGCCGTTCCGCGTCGGCCAGCTCGCGCTCGAACTCGAGCCGTCGCGAATCGCGGTCGAACACCTCCTTCAAGGCCGCGACCATCACGCCGGCCATTCGCGCTTCGAGCCCGGCCGGCGCGCGGCTGCCGGCTTCGAGCTGCTGCTGGGGCTCTTCGGGAGGCGGCGCGCTTTTACGGCCCCGCGCGAAATTGGCGACGCCCAGCGCCGCGTCGATGAGTTGCAGCCACGGTAGCGGCATCTATTGACTCCCCAACCAGTGATCGCGGAACGCTTTCTGCGCCGCGGTGAGTGCGCCTGATTCGACCGCCACGACGTCGGCGTGCGGATCCTCTCCAAGCGTGACGCTCGCGGTCTTTGCGGCGCCCGTCCGGTCGACGAACACGATCGGCACCGTGTCTCCCGGTTTGTGCCGCTGCAACCGCGTCGCGATGTCGCCCGCGCTGCCGATCCGCTGTCCGTCCAGCTGCTGCAGCTCATCGTCTTCGTCGAGGCCCGCCGCGTAGATCGGCCAGGTCGGCGGGACGAGCGCGGCGACGCGCCAGCCGTCGCGCGATTCCAACCGCAGATCGCCGAGCCACGCGCGTCCGGGGCCGCGCTTTTTCATCGTGAAGCCGGCGCGGGCCAGCAGGCGCGCGTAGTCGGCCACGTCGTGTCCCTGGATGAAGCGCGCGAAGAAATCGCGCGCGAACGCCGGGTCGCCGCTGACGGCCGCGAGCGTCGCCTCGGCGTCGGCGATCGTGTACGGATGATCGACGTAGCCTTCACGGCTGCCGCCCGGCTTGCCGTAAGTTTTCCACATCGCCCGCATGAAGTCGTCGAGCGACAACCGGCCGTCGGTGCGATCCCGCAGCGTCAGGTCGAGCGCCAGCGCGATCGCACCCCCATACGGGTAATACGAGATCACCGTCGTCGACCAGTTGGTGCGATCGACGGAGCGGCCGCCGTCGATGAAAGGCGCCATCCGGCTCATCTCTTCGGCCGAGCGGACCAGATGTCCGGAGCCCTGCGACACGCTCTCGATGAGGCGGCCGAACGTCCGCGCGGTGGACGCGATGTCCACGAGCTGCGCACGCTGCATCGACAGCGGCCCGTAGTACTGCGTGAAGCCTTCGGCGAGCCAGAGCTCGCCCGACAGGTTCGCGCGATCGAAGTCGAACGGCTCCAGACCCCTCGGCCGGATGCGCTCGACGTTCCAGCTGTGGAAGAACTCGTGCGCCACCGTGTCGAGCAGATCCTCGCGCGCCGCCCCAATCGATCCGGGGGCGGTGATCACCGTGCTGTTGCGGTGCTCCATGCCGTCGCCGTTGGCGTAGGGCAGGTAGTCGGCGAGGAACGTGTAGCGCCCCGGCTCGTAGTCCGGGTATTCGCCGTAGACCGCGCCTTCCTGCCGCACGATTTTCTCGACGTCTTTCACGAAGCCGTCGAGCTCGGCAGCCGTCCCCGTGTGGTGCGCCGAGAAGCGGAACGTGCGAGACCCGACGGTGAACTGGCGGATGCTCACGGGGCCGAACTCCGACGGGCTGTCCATCAGGTACTGAAGGTTCGGCGCCGTGAATTCGAAGACGCCGGGGACAGGACGCCCTGTCGAGTCGGGATTCCTGTCCCCGTGCAACTGCGTGGCGACCTGCCAGGACATGCCGGCCGGCTGCTCGAAGCTCACCGTGATCGGCCTCTCGTCGAGGCCGCGCGCCCACATGATCGCCGCCGGCATGTTGATGTGCGCGTGCGTGGTATCGACGGCCAGGTAGGTGCCGTCCACGCGATCGCCGAACACCTTGTACTTCACCGTGACGCGTCCGGCGTGCCCCGTGACATTCCACCCGTACGGATCCGGTCTGGTCGTCTCGATCTCGCGGCCGTCGGCGGCAAAGGCGTGCACGTCGTACACGTTCTTGGCGAAGTCGTGGAGCGAGTAGCGTCCCGGCGACGAGCGGCTCATTCGCAGCTCGAGCGTGCCGCTGCCCAGATCCGGAAACGCCGCCTCGACCTGCATCCAGCGGTGTTGAGGCTCGGGAAACGTGAAGCGGTACGTCACCGGCGCCGCCGCGTGAAACGACACGGAGGAGAGGACGCACACGAGCAGAACGAGGAAACGTCTCGTCACGACGCGATGCTAACACGCGAGGCGAACAGACCCCTCAGCGCTCACGGCCGGGAGCTCGAAGCCGGGAGCTCGGCTGGAGCGGGTGTCGAGAGCATCCGTTCCAGATACGGCCAGATGACATCGGCGATCGCGCGCGCGCCTTTCGCGTTCGGGTGCGCGCGGTCGGATTGCATGAGCCGCGGATTGCCGAAGACCTCGAGCAGGATGAATGGCACCAGCGGCACCTCGTAGCGACCGGCGATCGCACTGTAGGCCTGGTGGAAGGCCGCGGTGTACGCCCACCCGTGGATCGGCAGCGCTTCCATACCGCACAGCAGCACCGAGATCCCGCGCGTCTGCGCCGTCTCGATGATGTGGCTCACGTTCGCCGTGAGCTGCGCAACAGGGACGCCGCGCAGACCGTCGTTCGCGCCGAGCGCGAGTACGAGGACGCGGACGTCGCCCTCGAGCGCCCGATCGAGCCGCGCGCGCGCATGCGCCGACGTATCGCGCGAGACGCCGGCGTTCACGACCTCATAGGGAAATCCGGCACGGCGCACCCGCTGGTGCAGGATCGCGGGAAAGGCGGCGGCCGATCCGATCCCGTGACCCGAGGTCAGGCTGTCGCCGAGGCAGACGATGCGGCGCATTCGATCAATGGTAGCAGCACAGGAAGGCTCAGGGCTCAGGGCTTAGGGCTCAGGGCTTAGGGCTGAGCGCTGAGGGCTGAGCGCTCAGGTCGACGGCCAGCACGCACAGGAACTCGAACATCAGGTTCGCGGCGAGCAGCGCCGTGATCTGGCCCGGTCCGTCGAACGGCGGCGCCACCTCGACGATGTCGCCGCCGGCGAACGCGAG
>JAYVYV010000035.1:0-5449 GCA_043783985.1 Acidobacteriota bacterium
CATCATCTCGTCGCCGATTCAGGTCGGTTCGTTCGCAACCGGCAAGCAGCTCTGCGTGGGTGAAGTGGTTAGAGCCACGGGGACCGGCGCTGTCGCAGCGCGCCTTGAGGAATGTCGCTTCTTGCTGGAGTCATAGGAGCGACATCGCAGAGACTCATTCGGCACACCGTCAGCAGGGGATGCGAGTCACGGAAGCGCGATGCAGGAAGCAATCATTTCCGTGGCCTTGAGGAGTGCCGTCGTATCGTTGATTGCGGCGACCGTGATGGTTCTCTGGGGCGACGCAGAACGTCGCAGGGCTCCACGAGAAATCAGAGAAGAACATCATGACGCCTGTGCAAGCGATTTACGCTGGGACGTTTGCTGAGCGACGGCAAGGGCGTTCGCCGGAAGGATTACACACGCAGAAGAACGAGTTGCAGCGACAGTGGGAATGGCGCCAGCGGCGGGAAAGAACCAGAAAAAGCAGCGCTAAGGCGAAGCACGATAACTGTCACGACTCGCGGCGCGGACGTTTCGCCCGATGATTGGTTGGCGCACGGAAAACGACGCGTGCGATGGTGCTTCGTGCGCGTCGTCGCGACCGCCTCCGACGTTCTAGCTCTCCGGCGACGTTGAGATGGTCGAAATACGGCGGGACAATTTCGCGGACGAGATTTAAGGGGGCGCGTTCAGCCACGCAGTCCGAGAACGCTTCCGCTTGGCTCAGCGGCACCAGCAAAGCGGGCTCTTCGTCTGCCACAGGCTCGGCCCACTTCTCAGCGAGCATCAGCGCGCCGAGTGTGTTGCCTACGTCGTAGAGGAAGCCCGGTTCAAAGCGGTCCAAGCGTATGCCGTCAATGCTTGAGGTAGGCGGTCTTTGCAAGATTCTGATGCGCAACAATGGCTCCCAAGCTGCCTTGATGGCCCGGGCAGCAATGTTGATACCATTTATTCAGTAAGTATTTTGTCCGTAACTAATTACGGGCACTTTCGCGACGCAAGAACCCACTGGATAGCGGCCCGCTAGATTCGGGACATCCGCACTGGCATCCACCATTGTGTCTAGCTGAACATTTGTGCTAGTGACAATTTGACGCCCGCGTTCACGTCCAGGCAAGCCATCCCGCTGGGCTGCGGCACACTGGTGCCGTTCTGGTGGGCTGCTATGATTGCGAACCCTAATGGCTTCATTTCTGTTCTATTGCAAACCCGATAGCGTCACCGACCCTGTGGACTACCTTGCCAGCAACCAAATCCGTGGCCGGGTTCGTTCGGGAGACGAACTGTGGGGTGTCACGCTCAAGGATGGCGCGCTAGTCCTGCAAGCGCATGTCGCCGTCGCCAGCATCGAAGACCGCGCGGCAGCAGAGCGCCTGCTCGGCCACTCCGACCTCTGGGATGCGGAGGTCTTTGCCATTGCAGAATCTGCTGAATCGCGAGCCGATATTCCCATTACGGACATCGCCCAGGAGCTGCGGTTCGAAGGAGGCGTCGAGCGTCTGCCCGAGGAGTGGACCGGTCAGAGCCTGCGGACGATGCGGCGGCTGACCGACGTGTCCGCCGCGACGCTGCGAGAGATTTGGGAATCGGAAGCCAGCCAAGCCCTTGACGTTGAGGCGCTGGCTTACGGTGACGACTATGAGGACGCGGGAGCCAGCGAGGGCCGTGAGAATCGTCGCCTGCACCGCGCTCGCGAGCGCAATCGGGCACTGGTGAAACGAAAGAAAGAACAGGTGCGGGCTGCGGGCCGCCCCCTTGCTTGTGAGGCGTGCGGGTTCGATTTTGGCGCGACTTACGGCGCTATTGGCGAGGACTACATCGAATGCCACCACGTTAATCAGCTCTCAGTTGTTGGCGAGTCAAGGACCCGACTGACGGACCTGGCTCTCGTCTGTTCCAACTGCCATCGGATGATTCATCACAACGGGGGATGTCTCAGTGTCGAAGCGATTCGGCAACTCGTCCGTCCGCCCGAAGGATGAATCGGGCCAAAGGTTAAGCAGTCGGCGGGAAATGGACTCGTTCCCCAGAGGGAGAATCTCGGATGACTAGCCCGCGTTCTGGCTTGCACCAGACCCTGGACGTCCAGGACCTCATCAACCACCTTCGCCAACTCCGAAATGACCGCAGAGGCAAACACTCAGCGCGCAAGTCTCGCCGTCAACGACTGACCGGAGCCGACAGAGCGACAGTCGCCGCAAAGACTAATGGACGGTGCCACATCTGCGGCGGTGTGCTCGACACCGCGTGGGAGGCGGACCATGTGATGGCGCACAGCACGGGCGGTGGCCATCGTTTGGACAACTACCTCGCGACGCATTCGCTCTGCAACCAATATCGCTGGAACTACTCGCCAGATGAATTTCAGTGGGTGCTCAAGATTGGAGTGTGGGCACGGTTGGTTATGGAGCAGGGCAGTTTGCTCGGGGAGCAGATGACGGAGCACTTCTGTAGGTATGAGCGCCGCAGGGCTCGTCGGCGAAAATAGTCATCGCCGCCCTAGTCGTTCAGCGGGCAGGCCAGATTGGGAGTGCGCCAGCTCGCCGTTTCGCCGCGCGTCGAACCTCCGTCAACGTCGAGTGAAACACATGGCTCCTATTCTGGTCGAGGTTCAGCGGCAAGCGCACCGAAGCGATGAACTGCGCCTCAATGAGCCACGGCTTCTCGGTTTCGACCCAACACACAGAGGCGTTCTCTTCCATCCAAGCCGACAGCTTAGCTTCACCATTCGCGAAGGTCATCCGCTTACCGTTCCCCACGCGACGGAGCTCGATACCTAGTTGCTCCGACAGTAGGCATCCCAGCGTCAGCCGCAGCGTGGAACCGTAAGCATTCCCTTGCATGTGATACCGAATCCGGTGCCACAGTGTTTGGGAACTGGCCGGCTTTCCGTTTCTGGGCGGCTCCTTCGGCGCGATGCCGCCGTAGAGCAATGTGCGACCGTGGTTCACCATGCAGCCATCGGCGGGGACCGCAGGGGGTATCTGTCGAAAATACCAACCATACACGCCCGCAACTCGGGGCACGCATTTCGAGGTCAGCACTTCTTGGCGGGACCAGAGGCGAGGAGGATTGGTAAGACCGGCAAGCTGGTTGGTCATGCGGTGTAATCGCCTTTCCCGGGTATGACCCAGCGGACTCCGCCACGCGGATTCGGCACATCGCCTGCACGGCGTGGAATGACATGGACGTGGCAGTGGGGCACTGTCTGGCCCGCCACGGGTCCGCTGTTCACGCCTACGTTGAACCCCGCCGCCGCCGCGTCATTGGCAGCGATGTCCCGCCGCACGACGTCTGCAAGGGCCTGCACTGCGCGATGTTCGCTGGTGAACAGGTCGAAGTAGTCCACGACGTGACGTCGCGGAATGATGAGCGTGTGAAGCGGCGTGACCGGGTAGCGGTCTCGGATAGCGACCGCGAGCGCGTTCTCCGCTACCAGGTCACCGTGGGGCTGGTCGCGCTCAATACCGGTATGCGCTATTCGGAACTGCGGCTGCTCCGATGGGTACAGGTTGATCTCAAGCGGCGCACCGTTCGCGTCGGGAAGAGCAAGACCGAAGCGAGCACCGGCCGCACCATTCCTCTGAACGATCGAGCGAACAAAGTTCTGCAGTTTTGGTCTGAGCGATTTCCCAAGCGAAAGCCCGAGGACTTTGTATTCCCTTCGGAGCGTTACGGAGCAGGCGGCGACAAGTTCGAGCCCTGCGTGTACGACACCGACCCGACGCGTCCGATCAATTCGTGGAAGGAAGCCTGGGAATCAGCCAAGGAAACCGCGAAGGTATCGATACGCTTTCACGACCTGCGCCACACGTGCGTGACGCGGATGCTTGAAGGTGGGGCACCGCTCTCTGTCGTCGCGGCGATTCTCGGCTGGAGTGCGGCGACCACGGTCCGGATGGCCAAACGATATGGCCACATTGGCCAGGTGGCGCAGCGCCAAGCCGTCGAACTGCTCGACGCTAAGCCAAAGAAAACAGCCGAAGAGAAGTCGCGAGCAGACCGGCCCGGCCAGTCACTCTCGCACTGACACTACTGGCTAAAATGTCGCCGCAGTTGTTTCGATGGCCGCAGCGCGATCGTGACACAACGTACATCGCGGGAGCCTACAGGCGGTGAAACAATCTGACGACCTGGTGTGCGCGAAGTTGTCAGCGAGCCGTTCAGTAGAAGATGACGAAGCCGCCATCAGGTCGCGCGGCAGTCGCCGCAAAGTGAGCCGAGCAGGTCGATAGCGGGACGCAGGCGCGCCAGCTGGTCGTCGCAGTCGCCGCAGCTCGGCACACCTTCAATGGCGACGGTATGACAGCACGGGCACATTCCCTTCAGATGGCTCGCCATTTCCGCACCGGCAGGTTTCGGGCAACTCGGCGAGGAGAGGCACAACATTCTGATGTGGTCATCACATCACGCCAGCCGCCGAGTCATCGCTGCTGATCGGCCGACAGATAGTGGCTTGGGAACAAAACGGCCCTCATGACAGATGTCCTTGCGGATCGGATACGGGCGCGAGCGCCAGCTCGCGCTTCAGGCCGAAATGCCATTTCCAGATCTCGTAGATGGCAGGATACACGACGAGCTCGAGGATGAACGACGTGAAAATGCCGCCGATCATCGGGGCGGCGATGCGCTTCATGACATCGGCGCCCGCACCCGCCGACCACATGATGGGGACGAGCCCCATGAACATCACGGCCACGGTCATGAATTTCGGGCGAATCCTCTTCACGGCGCCCTCCTGAATGGCGGTACGAAGGTCACCCGCCGATCGCAGACGCCCTTCACGGCGGGCTTCGTCATAGGCGATGTCGAGATAGAGCAGCATGAAGACGCCGGTCTCCGCGTCGACGCCCATCAGCGCGATCAACCCGACCCAGACGCCAATGCTCATGTTGTAGCCGAGCAGGTACAGCAGCCAGATGGCGCCGACAGCGGAAAAAGGGACCGCCAGCATGATGATGGCGGTTTTCGCAAGGGACCCGGTGTTGAGGTAGAGCAGCATCAGCACGAGGAGCAGCGTGATCGGCAGCACGAGTCTCAGGCGTTCGCGGACGCGTTCCATCGCCTCGTACTGGCCGCTCCAGACGAGCGTATATCCGGCGGGCAGAGTCACGCCCTGGCCGACCACGCGCTTAGCCTCGGTGACGTACCCCCCGATGTCGCGTCCGGCGACGTCGACGTAGACATAGCCATTCAGCATGCCGTTTTCGTTGCGCAGCATCGCGGGCCCGCTGACCACGCGCACCTCGGCCAGTTGGCTGACCGGGATCTGCATCTTGCCGTCCATGACGGGCACCATCACGCGGCGCAGCTGGTCGAGGTCGCTGCGATAGTCGCGGAAATATCGCACGTTGACCGCGTACCGCTCCCGGCCCTCGACGGTCGTCGTCACCGTGTCGCCGCCGATGGCGGACATGACGACCATCTGGGCGTCGTCCATGGACAGACCGTAGCGCGCCAACTCGTC
>JAYVYV010000036.1:0-5444 GCA_043783985.1 Acidobacteriota bacterium
GAAGTCGTGCCCCTTGCGCGCGTCGCCGTAGAACTCCATCAGCGACTCGACGTCCTCGTTGTTCGCGTTGCGCCGGTACGCCTCGGTCGCCAGCGTCGAGAGGATCCGGCGCGCGCACGCAATCTCGTCGCCCTGCGATGTCGGGCGGCAGACGAACACCTTGCGGCGGCTCGGCGTGTCGGACACCCCGGTCACCTTGTAGGGCCCGGTGATGCTGAAGTCGCGCACGTGCGGGAGGACCGTGATCCCGACGGCGTCGCCGTATTCGGTGTCGGACAGCGTGTAGTCGATCGGCGCGACTAGATCGTCCACCACGCCGTCGAACTTCTGGATGAACGCCGCGGCAAGGCGCTGCGGCCCCGCTTTCACGTGGATGCGAGGCGTCAGCAGGTTCAGGCCGTTCTTGTCGGTCTCGCTGATCTTGTAGTCGATGTCGAGCAGCGCCACGCGCTCGCCATTGATCGACAGGTCGAGCTGCTCGTTTCGGCTGGCGACGCTGCCGAACAGCTGCCCGGTCGGCGTACCGTGCAGCATGATGCGGAACGTGTAGTCGCCGTCGGCCGGGAACGTGTAGGTCAGCGCGATGCCGCCGCGCGTGCCCCACGGCGTCCCCTCGATGTGCTTCATCTGCGACTGGGTGCGCGGGATCTTGAAGGTCGCCTCCGACGGGCTCGCGTTGCGGTCGCCGACGGCGAGGGTCGAAATCCGCCCCGCCGCGCGCAGATAGCCTTCCATTAGCGTCGGCGAGAACGTCTGCACGTCGGCGATGTTGTCGTAGCCGGCGCTCAGCGTGTCGGGCGGCAGGAACGCGTTGACGTCGATGTCGAGCGCGAGCAGCTCGTGCACCGATCGGGCGTACTCCGCGCGGTTCAGGCGCTGGAACGGACGGCGGCCCGGGTTGGGACGGAGCGCCGCGGCCGCGTCGATTTTCGTTTCGAGCGAGGAGGCGAACTCCGCGAGCACGGCGCCGTCGGGCCGGCGCGCGCCCGGCGGCGGCATCATCCCCAGACGCAGCTTGTGGATGACTTTCTCGGCGACGTCCGCGTGCTGATCGGCATGCGTCGCGTCGAACGCGACGAGCGACAGGCCTCCCGCCTTGCCCTTTTCGCTGTGGCAGCCGACGCAGTACTGCTTGGTGAGATCCGGCGCCGGCGCGGCCGCCGGCGGCGCGGTGGTCTGGTGGGCCATCGCCGTCGCGGGCTTTGGCGCGGACTTACGCGCCGGATCGGCCGCCGGCTTCTTCGGCGCGGAATGGGTCTGAGCGGCCACACCCAGACCGAGCGCGACGATCGTCGCCGCGAGGGCGCCTGCGCCCACCGTGAATTTCATCATGCGTGGTCCCCGAACGGACGCCTGCTCCGAGGCATCAACCACGTGCAGTATACGGCCGATTTCGGGCCGAAGTCTCCTGTTTCTTGCACTTTATCGTCGTCTGTTGTCAGCGTTTGTATCGTCCCGCGCTCGATCGCTGAGGTGGCGGTTCGGGCGGCATATGAGGGGATTCGCCCCCTCATCGCCCGGTGCGGCTCAGGCGGTCGCGTCCCGCTGGTTGGCCACAGCCCGCTGGGCGATCGCCTTGAGCATGCCGCCGAAGATCAAACCGTGGAACGGGGACACGCCGTACCAGTAGGCGCGCCCGAGGATCCCGAGCGGATCGAACATCGCCGTTTCGATACCGCATGTACTCGCGCATCAGCGCGGCGTAGGAAAGCTGATTGCGAAGGATGCGGCCGACTTCGTGCCGGCTCCGCAGGTGGGGCGACAGATCGCTGCGCTCTTCGCCCAGCCCTCCGAGGTAGATGATCCGTTGGAGGCCGGCGGCGACGGCGGCATCGGCGAAATTGCGCTCCAGCAGATCCCCCGCGACGACCTCGGTGCCGGCCGCAACCCGGGACGCCAGGTGCGCCGGCTGGCGGGCGAGACACCGCACCCGATCGCCTCGCGCTTCGAGCGCCTTCAGGAGACGGCCGCCGACATAGCCGGTCGCGCCGGTCAGGAGAATGTGCCGCATCCTCCTGTTGTACCTGCTGGAGATAAAATGAACGCATGAAATCGGCGCCCATCCCGCCTGTCGCCACGCCGTTCTTAATCTTCCCGCCCGCCGGACCGGAGCAGCGCTCGTGAGGAGGGCGGGGCCGTTCGACGCGGTGCTCGTGGTGGCATTCGGCGGGCCGCAAGGCCTCGCCGACGTCCGGCCGTTTCTCGCGAATGTCCTGCGCGGACGCCGTGTGTCGCCGGAGCGCATCGAGCAGGTGGCAAAACATTACGAACGCTTCGGCGGCATTTCGCCGCTCACCGAGATCACGCGGCGGCAGGCCGAGGGGCTTCGCGCCCGTTTGTCATCGCGCGGTCTCGACCTGCCCGTCTACCTCGGCATGCGCAACTGGCACCCGCTCCTTCCCGACACCGTGCGCACGATGGCGGCGGACGGCGTCCGCCGCGCCGTCGGCTTCCTTTGCGCCGCGCACCGCTCGTATTCGAGCTGCACGCAGTACAAGGAGAACGTCGTCCAGGCGCGCGGCGACGCGTCGGTCACGGGCCTGCCCGACGTTCAGGTGACGTACGTGGGCGATTGGCACACGCACGAGGGCTTCATCGAGGCGAACGCGCGCCACGTGCGCACCGCCATCGCGTCGCTGGCGGCGCCGGTCCGTGACGCCGCGCGCCTCGTGTTCACCGCGCACAGCATTCCGGTGTCGATGGACGGAGCCCTCCGCTACCAGCAGCAGCTCCGCGAATCGGCGCGACTAGTGGCCGACCGTGTCGGCGCGGCCGACTGGGCCCTCGTCTTCCAGAGCCGCAGCGGCCGGCCCGACGACCCGTGGCTGGGACCGGACGTGTGTGAATACCTGCGCGCCGAGCACGCCGCGGGCCTGGGAGCGGCCGTGCTGTGTCCGATCGGCTTCATCTGCGATCACATCGAAGTGCTCTTCGATCTCGACGTCGAGGCGGCGGAGACCGCCCGCTCGATCGGGCTGCCGATGGCGCGCGCCGAGACCGTCAACGACGACCCCGCTTTCCTCGACCTGATGGCAGACGTCGTGATGGCGACGTGGACGCGGTACGATCGCGGCGTGCCGCTGCCGATCGTACCCGCATCACCGGACGACGACGCCCCGCGCCGGCCGTGATCACGGAAACAGCAGGGAACGTTCCCACTCGCCGTTGCGGCGCTGAAAGACCACGCGCTCGTGCAGCCGCGCGGCATCGCGCGTCCAGAATTCGATCGCGGTCGCGACCACGCGGTAGCCGCTCCAGAACGGCGGGCGGCTGACCACCCCGCCGCCGAAGCGGGCTTCGATCTCGCGGATGCGCGTGTCGAGCGCGGCCCTCGACGCCAGCTCCGCGCTCTGCCGCGATGCCCACGCGCCGATCTGGGAGTCGCGCGGCCGCGTGGCGAAGTACGCGTCCGCGTCGGCGTCCGACACGCGCTCGACCGTGCCCTCGATTCGCACCTGCGTTCGTGGCGGCCAGTAGATCGTCAGCGCCGCGTGCGGATACGCGGCGAGCGCCCGCGCCTTGCGGCTCTCCAGGTTGGTGTAGAACACGAATCCGCGCGCGTCGGCCCCCTTGAGCAGCACGTATCGCGCGGACGGGCGGCCGTCGGGATCCACCGTCGAGAGGACCATGGCGTCGGGCTCCGCGCACTCGCGCGAGGCCCGCTCGAACAATGCCGAGAACAGCGCGAGGGGATCGTCGGCGGGCATGCCTGGACCTCAGGCGGACAGCGGACGCCACGCAGCGGCGGAGTCCTTCAGGAACGCTTCGAGCTTCTCGACGACGACGACCGACAGCCCCGCGGTCGGCGCCGCGAACATCCACACGTGGCGTCCGGAGGCGCCGGCCAGCTCGAGTCTCCAGCGGCCGCGGGCGCCGGCGCGCACGGTGACGTTCCATCCGCCGACGATATGACGGAAGGCGCGCTGCACGTCGCGAACCATGCGCGTGACAACCGCGCGATCGGGCACGCCGTCGACGAGCACGGCAACTTTGTCGGGCTCGTAGAAGTTGAGGACGCTGGTCACTGGCCTGAGTGTACCAGGTACACTGGCGCCATGAACACGGTCAGCCGGTTTCCGGTGCCCGATCTCGACACCCTCCCCGAAGACATCCGGGCCCGCATCGTCGCGGTTCACGAGAAGGCGGGGTTCATCCCCAACGTATTCCTCGCGTGGGCGCACCGTCCCGCCGAGTTCCGGGCCTTCTTCGCCTACCACGACGCGCTGCTGGAGAAAAAAGAGGGCCTGACGAAGGCTGAGCGCGAGCTGATCGTGGTTGCGACCTCTGCCGTAAACCACTGCTACTACTGCGTCATCGCGCACGGCGCGATCCTCCGGGTTCGCGCGAAGCACCCGCTGCTGGCCGATCAGGTGGCGATCAACTACCTGAACGCCGACCTGACGCCGCGACAGCGCGCGATGCTCGATTTCGGCGTCAAGGTGGCGGTGCGATCGCATGAGGTCGACGACGCGGATTTCGCGGCGCTTCGCGCGCACGGCATGACCGAGGACGAGATCTGGGACGTCGGCGCGATCGCCGCGCTGTTCGCGCTCTCGAACCGGATGGCCAACCTGATGGCGCTGCGTCCAAACGATGAATTCCATGCGATGGGGCGTGCGCCGGGCGGACGTTGAGCTCGAGGATCGCCAGGTCTCGCCGGCCGAGGCCGTGATCAACGGGGACCATTCAACTGGTGACGGCGCCGGAACGAGGCCATTCGGGCGTAGGATTCACCAGTGGACTCATGTGACCGATCCGCCTGACTTCGACCTTCACCGTCCCGCGAATGAGCCCGCCCCGCCGCCGGAGCCTGAGCCGCGCCGGGCGTCCAGCGTCGGGGTGGCGGTGACGTTGCTGCTCGTCGCCGCCGGCGCCGCCGCGTACTTCGCGTTCGTCTGGCGGCAATCTGCCGCGCCCTCACCGAGCGCGAGCGCCACGCCGCGGGCCGCGGCAGCGCCGGCATCGCCACCGCTTGGCGGCAAGGGCGACCCGATCACGCTCCCTCCGCTAGACGCGAGCGACACGCTCGTCCGCACGCTCGTCCAGGCGCTCACCGAGAGCCCGGCCGTGATGGCGTGGCTCCCCACACGCGGCCTCATCCGCAACTTCACCGTCGTCGTCGCGAACATCGCGGACGGAGTGACGCCCGCCAAGCACGTCGCGGTCCTGCGTCCGGGCGTGCCGTTCCGGATCGTGACCCGTGACGGGACCGCGTATGTCGATCCGCGCAGCTACGATCGTTACGCGACGATCGCGGACGCGATCGCGTCGGTCGATGCGGGTGGCGCGGCGAGGCTGTACGCGACCCTCAAGCCGCGGATCGAGGACGCGCATCGCGACCTCGGGGCGTCCGATTCGTTCGACCGCACGCTCGAGCGCGCGATCGTCGCACTGCTGAACACGCCGGTTGCCGACGGCCCGGAACGGCTCAGGCTGAAAGGCAT
>JAYVYV010000037.1:0-5444 GCA_043783985.1 Acidobacteriota bacterium
ACGTTCTACGTTCTACGTTCTACGTTCTTCGTTCCGTAGAGGCGGCGGGCACAGCATTTGTGCCGCCGCCTTTTCTGTTTGCCTTCACAATACGCGTCACGCGTGGTTGCTCAACTCCTCCTCGTCGCTCTTGTCTTCGGCACGCTGGTCGTCGAGACCCTTCGCGCGGCCGCGAACGAACGCGCGCAGCGGGCGCGCGGCGGCGTCGAGCCCCCCGGTGACGTGTACCCCATCATGCGGGTCGTCTACCCGGCGGCCTTCCTGGCGATGATGGTCGAAGGCGCGTGGCGCGGGACACCGCCGACGACGGCCGTCCTCGCCGGGGCGCTCCTCTTTCTGACCGCGAAGCTGCTGAAATGGTGGGCGATCCTCTCGCTCGGCCCGTTCTGGACCTTCCGCGTCATCGTGATTCCGGGCGCCCGTCTGGTCGGCGGCGGACCGTACCGATGGCTGCGGCATCCCAACTACGTCGGCGTGATGGGTGAACTGGCCGGCGTGGCGCTGATGACCGGAGCGCTGGTGTCTGGCGTCGCCGGAATCGTGACGTTCGGCGGTCTGGTGCTGAAGCGCATCGCGCTCGAAGAACGCGCGCTCGGGAAGGCGGCCCGCTGAGGCGGGGCGGCGTCTAAACGTCCGGCGGGCAGCCTATAATGCGATTTGCGATGACGTCCCGGGTTTCTCACGCCCTGCTGGTCTCCGCGCTCGCGTTCCTCGTCCTGACGTCGTACGGCACCGCTCAGGCGCCGCGCAGGACGCCGCAGGCGGACACGCCGTACCGCGCCGCGACCCGCGCGCTCAACGAAGGCCGGTACGACGAAGTGGCGGCGATCGCCGACGTGCTGGATCCGAACCTCGCGGCAGCCAAGGCGCGCGGCGCGATCGCGCGCGGCCGCTACGCCCCGGCCGAGGCGCTGCTGCGCAGCGTTGCCGCGCGCGCCCCGTCGAGCGAAGCGGCGTTGGAGCTGGGGCTGCTGCAGCAGATGCTGGGGCGTCCCGACGCGCCCGCGCTCCTCGAAAAAGTCGCACCGCTCGCCGAAACCAGCGACGATCCCGTCGAAGTCGCCCGCGGCGCACGCGCGCTGCGCGCGCTCGGCCGGTTCCATGAGGCCAACGCGGCCTACCGGCTCGCGGCCAGCGCGGCGTCCACCGACGCGGCGATTCAGGCGGCGTGGGGCGATCTGTTCCTCGAGAAGTACGAGAAGACCGAAGCGCTGAAGTCGTTTCAGATGGCGCTGCAGATCGACGCCAGGTGGACACCGGCGATTCTGGGCTCCGCGCGCACGCTCGCGGACGACAACCCGCCCCAGGCGATCGCGCTGGCGAAGCACGCGCTCGAGATCAACCCTTCGTCGGTCGACGCGCAGCTGTTCCTCGCGGGCGAAGCGGCCGACGCCAACAAGCACGACGAGGCGCGGCAGGCGCTCGACAAGGCGCAGGCCGTGAACCCGTCGAGCCTGGACGCGATCGCGCTGCGCGCGGCGCTGTCGTACATCGAGGACAAGCCGCAGGCGTTCGAGGCCGAGGCCGCCAAAGCGCTCGCGATCGCGCCGCGTTACGGCGAGGTGTATCGCGTCGCCGGCGATCTTGCCGCCCGCAACTACCGGTTCGACGAAGCGGCGGAGCTGACGCGCCGGGCCCTGGCGCTGGACGCCGGCAACTCCCACGCGCAGGCCGATCTCGGCTCGCACCTGCTGCGCACCGGCGACGAGCCGGGCGCGCGCGCCGCGCTGGAGGCGGCGTTCAAAGCCGACCCGTTCAACAAGCTCACGTACAACCAGCTCGCCGTGATGGACAAGGTGGACACGTTCGTCACCGTCCGCGACGGCGACATCGTGATGCGGATGGACAAGGACGAGGCGCCCGTCCTGCGCGAGTACGCGATGGCACTCGCGCACCAGGCGCTGAGCACGATGGCGGGGCGCTACGAGTTCACGCCGCGCGGGCCGATTCTCATCGAAATCTTCTCCAAGCACGACGACTTCGCCGTCCGCACCCTGGGCCTGCCGGGCATGGTCGGCGCGCTCGGCGTCTGCTTCGGACGCGTCGTCACGATGGACTCGCCGCGGGCGCGTCCGCCGGGCGAGTTTCAGTGGGAAGCCACGCTGTGGCACGAGCTCGGACACGTCATCACGCTGCAGATGTCGAACCAGCGCGTGCCGCGCTGGCTGACGGAAGGGATCTCGGTCTACGAGGAGAAGAAGGCGCGCGCCGAGTGGGGCCGCGAGATGGACGTCACCTTCGCGGGCATGCTGAACCGCGGCGAGACGCTGAAGCTCCGCGACCTCAACTCGGCGTTCACGAATCCGAAGACGATCTCGCTCGCGTACTACCAGGCCTCGCTCCTCGTCGAGCACATCGTCGGCGCGTACGGCGACGCGGGGCTGCGCAAGCTGGTGCGTGCCTACGCGCAGGGTATCGATACCGACGCCGCGCTGAAGGCGGCGCTCGACACCGACTTCGACCAGATGCAGGCCGGCTTCGACCAGACGATCGAGCGGATGTTCGGCGCGATGCGCCGCGCGATGGCGGTGCCCGACGGGGTCGAGGATCTGCTGAAGATGCCGGCGCCGGCGCTGAAGACGATCGCCGAGGCGAACCCGCGCAGCTTCCCGGTGCAGATGGCGCTCGGCGCCGCGTTGCGCAAGGCGGGGCAGGCCGACGACGCCCGGCAGGCGTTCGAGCGCGCGGCGGCGCTCGTGCCGCTCGCCGGCGGCCCGGGCAGCCCGCACGAGCAGCTGGCGGCGATGGCGCTCGAGAAGAAGGACCGCGCGCGCGCCGTGACCGAGCTCACGGCCCTCGTCGCCGTCGACTTCAACAACGTCGAGGCGGCCCGCCAGCTCGCCGACCTGCTCCGGCAGACCGGCGTCGACGATCCCCGCACGCTGATGCCGGTCTATCAGCGCATCGCCGCGATCGATCCGTTCGATCCCGAGGCGCATGCGAGGCTCGGCCGCTACGCGCTGGAGCGCGACGACGCGGAGGCGGCGGCGCGCGAGTTCCGTGCCGTCATTGCGCTCGGCCCCGTCGACCGCGCGGCGGCCTACACGGACCTGGGCGAGAGCTACCTCAAGGGCGGCAAGCGCGCGGAAGCCAAGAAGCAGATTCTCTCGGCGCTCGAGATCGCGCCGGGCTACGAGCGTGCGCAGGAGATCCTGCTCAAGCTGGTGGACCGATGAGAACCGCGCGGATCGCGCTGTTGCTCGCGCTCGTCACGCTCATGCCCGCTCTGCAGCCGCGCGTCGGCGCGCAGCTGCCCGCCGCGGCCGACGACCGCTTCGCCGGCCTGCAGTGGCGCTTCGTCCGCATCAAGTATCACCACAAGTTCGAGAGCGGGCGCGTCCAGCAGGATTTCTACGGCGAGCCGTGGGGGATCGACGCGCCGGCGGCGGAGCAGAATCTCTCGCGCCGGGTGAAGACGGCGACCGCCATCCAGGTCGAGGACGCCATCCTCCTGACCATCGACGACAAGCGTCTCTTCGAGTACCCGTGGATCTACTTCGTCGAGCCGAGCAGCATGCGGCTGCAGCCCAACGAGATCCCGATCCTCCGCGAATTCTTCGCGCGCGGGGGCGTCGCGATGATGGACGACTTTCACGGACCGGCTGAATGGGCCGACTTCGAGCAGCAGATGAAGCTGCTGTTCCCCGATCGCGCGATCGTCGAGGTGCCCAAGGATCACCCCGTCTTCAGCTGCTTCTACAGGCTGGACGGCTACCCGCAGGTCGCGGGCCTCGGATCGTTCCTCGCGGGCCGATCGTGGGAGCGCGGCGGCGTCACGCAGCATCTCCGCACGATCCTCGACGATGCCGGACGGCCGATGATGTTCATCAACTTCAACACGGACATGGGCGACGGGTGGGAGTGGTCCAACGCCCAGGACTACCCCGGCTACATCAAGTACACCGCGCTGGCCTATCGGATGGGGATCAACGAAATCATCTACGCTCTCACGCATTAAGGAACCCGAATGGATTCGTCGGTTGCCAGTGTCAGCGCGGAAAGAGTCGCGGAGGGCCGCGATCGCATTCTCACCGAGTTGCGCAAAGTCATCGTCGGGCAGGACGAGATCGTCGAGCAGGTGCTCATTGCGCTCTTCACCGGAGGCCACTGCCTGATCACGGGGGTGCCGGGGCTCGCCAAGACGCTCCTCATCAAGACGCTCGCCGAGATCCTCGATCTCGACTTCAAGCGGATTCAGTTCACGCCCGACATCATGCCGTCGGACATCACCGGCACGGAAATCCTCGACGAGCAGGAGGGGACGCGCCGGCTGCGGTTCGTCAAGGGGCCGATCTTCGCGCAGATCATCCTGGCCGACGAGATCAACCGCACGCCGCCCAAGACGCAGGCCGCGCTGCTCGAGGCGATGCAGGAGTACCACGTCACGGCCGCGGGGCGGACCTACCCGCTGGAGCGCCCGTTCTTCGTGCTCGCGACGCAGAATCCGATCGAGCTCGAAGGGACCTATCCGCTGCCCGAAGCACAGCTCGACCGTTTCATGTTCAACGTCGTCATCCGCTACCTGAATGAAGACGACGAAGTGACGGTGGTGACGCAGACGACCGGCACCGACCGGCCGGCGCCGCAGCGCGTGCTCAGCGGTCCGGACATTCTCGCGTTCCAGGATCTGGCGCGGCAGGTCGTGATCGCCGAGGAAGTCGCGCGCTACACGGTGCGGCTCGTCGCCGCGTCGCGCCCCGGCATGCCGGGGACCCCCGAGTTCATCGACAAGTGGGTGAAGTGGGGCGCCGGCCTGCGCGGATCGCAGGCGCTGGTGCGCGGCGGCAAGGCGCGCGCGCTGATTCACGGGCGCTATCACGTCTCCATCACGGACATCCAGGAGCTGGCCAAGCCGATCCTGCGCCACCGGATCATGACCAACTTCTACGCGGAGTCCGAGCGGATCAACTCCGACACGATCATCGACAAGCTGATCGCGACGGTGCCGCTGCCCAAGAGCGGGATGTAGCGATGCCGTGGACTGCGCACGACCGGCCGGTCCTCGACCCCGCGGTCGTCTCCCGGCTCGGCACGCTCGAGCTGAAGGCGCGGACGGTCGTCGAAGGGCTGCTGTCGGGCCTGCACCGCAGCCCGTTCAAGGGCTTCAGCGTCGAGTTCGCGGAGTACCGCCAGTACATTCCCGGCGACGACATCGCCACGATCGACTGGAAGGTCTACGCGCGCAGCGATCGGTACTACATCAAGAAATTCGAGGAGGAGACGAACCTCGACTGCCACCTGATGCTGGACGTCAGCGGATCGATGGGCTACGGATCGCATCACGTGATGTCGAAGTTCGAGTACGGCGCCTGCCTCGCGGCGTCGCTCGGGTACCTGATGCACCGCCAGCGCGACGCGGTCGGCCTCACCGCCTTCGACGAGGACATCGTCACCATGCTGCCGGCAAGCTCGCGTCCCGGACATCTGCTCTCGCTGCTCGTGAC
>JAYVYV010000038.1:0-5431 GCA_043783985.1 Acidobacteriota bacterium
GACAGCTCGCTGGCCATCGCGACGAGCGCGATCTGCTGCGCCGCATTCGCCCGCTGGTCGACGAACATCGCGGTGCGGACCGACGGCTTCTCGCCGCCCATCTCGGTCATGCCGAGATTGCGGTCGCCCGACATCGCCGCGACGACCGAGAGGCCGTCGATCGCGATCCCGTTGAAGCTGCCGCGATCCACTTTCCACGCGAGCACTGCCTGCTTGCCGACCGTCTCCGCTTCGCTGTTCATGATGCAGCCGCCGGTGAACACTTCGGCGGTGCGCGCTTCGACGTAGGCGCCGGTGACCGTATGCTTGCCGCCCGCCAGGAGCGGGGACGCCGCCGCGCCGATCAGTGCCGCCGCGATGATGATGCGTTTCATATATGCCGCCTCGCGTTAGCATTATAGCGCTCGGAAGTCTGACCCCAGGTGTCGGAGTTTCGTGTCGGAGTAGAGTGTCGGAGTTCAGTGTCGGAGTTCAGTGTCGGAGTTTTCTTTATGGCTGAAAACATTGGGTTTATCGGGCTCGGCGTCATGGGCAAGCCGATGGCGAAGCATCTGCTCGCGGCCGGACACCGGCTGACCGTCCACAACCGCAGCCGCGCGGCGGTCGACGAGCTCGTCGCGGCGGGGGCGGCCGCGGGGGGGTCGCCCGCCGACGTCGCGCGCGCAGCCACCATCGTCATCACGATGCTGCCCGACACGCCCGACGTCGAGCGCGTGCTGACCGGAACCGACGGCATCCTGTCCGGCCTCCAGAACGGCGCGATCGTCATCGACATGAGCAGCATCTCGCCTGCCGTCACCGAGCGCCTCGCGACGCTGGTGTCGGAGAAAGGCGGATCGATGCTCGACGCGCCGGTCAGCGGCGGCGAGATCGGCGCGATCAACGCGCAGCTCTCGATCATGGTCGGCGGCGACGAGGCGTCGTTCACGCGCGCGAAGCCGATCCTCGCGTCGATGGGTAATCCTGAAAAGATCATCCACATCGGACGGTCCGGCGCGGGCCAGATCTGCAAGGTGTGCAACCAGATCGCGATCGGCGGCGCGCTGGCCGGCGTCAGCGAGGCGTTCGCGCTCGCGAAGAAGGCCGGGGTCGACGCCGCGCGCGTGCGCCAGGCGCTGCTCGGCGGCTTCGCGGCGAGCCGCGTGCTCGAAGTGCACGGCGAGCGGATGCTCGTGGACAACTACAAGCCGGGGTTCCGCGCGAAGCTGTATCAGAAGGACATGCGTCTGGCGAACGAGGCGGCGGCGGCCAACGGGGTGTCGATGCCGGCCAACGCCGTCGTCGCGCAGCTGCTGAACGCGCTGATCGCGTCGGGGGGCGGCGATCTCGACTACGCCGCGCTCGGGACGGTGCTGCTGCGGATGGCGGCAGCCACCAAGAGCCCCGGCGATCGATGAGCACGCGCCCCTGCCGCGATCGCATCGTGGATGCGCTGGAGACTCTCAGATCTCCTCGCGGACGCGCGGAGACCTGAATGGTCTTCAACAGCAAGACCTTCCTGCTTTTCTTTTCGTTGTTCTTCGTCGCCTATCACCTCTTCGCCCGCCGGTTTCGGGTTCAAAACCTGCTGATCCTCGGCGCCAGCCTGATCTTCTACGCGTGGTGGGACTGGCGATTCCTGGGGCTGCTTCTCGCGTCGGCCGGCATCGACTATCTCGCCGGGTTACTCCTCGATGGCAACCGGCACGCGGTCTACCGCACGCGCGTGCTGGCGGTCAGCATGGTCGTCAATCTGGGCATTCTTTTCGTCTTCAAGTACTTCGACTTCTTCACGGCCTCGTTCGCCAGAGCGCTGGCGCAACTCGACATCCACGTGCACCCCTTGCTGCTCGGCGTGACCCTTCCCATCGGCATCTCCTTTTACACGTTTCAGTCGATGTCCTACACCATCGACATCTACCGCGGCGATGCCCGGGCGGAACGGAATCCCGTCACGTATTTCGCTTTCGTGTCGTTCTTCCCGCACATGGTGGCTGGTCCCATCCAGCGGTCGCACCATCTTCTTCGGCAGCTGAACATGCCACGCGTGCTCACGTACGACCACGTGCGCGAGGCCGTGTGGCTCCTCGCCTGGGGTTACTTCCTCAAGACCGTCATTTCTGACAATGCCGCGCCTTTTGTCGATGCCGCGTTCAAGGTCGATCAAACCAGCGGCTGGTCCACCGTGCTTGGCACGATGGCCTTCGGGATACAGATCTACTGTGACTTCAATGCCTACAGCCTCATCGCACGCGGAACCGGCCGACTGCTCGGCATCGAGTTCATCTGGAACTTCCATTTGCCGTACCTGTCGACGTCCGTCCAGGAGTTCTGGCGGCGCTGGCACATCAGCCTGAGTACCTGGCTGCGGGATTATCTCTACATCCCGCTCGGCGGCAACCGGCTGGGCACGCGTCGAACCTACGTCAACCTGATGCTGACGATGGTCCTCGGCGGGCTCTGGCATGGCGCCGCCTGGAATTTCCTGCTGTGGGGTCTACTGCACGGCGTGGCGCTCGCCGGCGAACGCGGCTATCGAGCGGTGCGTGGAACGCGCTGGGGGGAACTGCCGGATTGGGCCGGGTGGTGCGGAACCATGGCCGTGGTGTTCTCGGGTTGGTTCCTTTTTCGTTGTCGCTCGTGGGCCATGATTACAGGCATGACGCACAGCCTTGGACAGCTCGGCTGGGAAACGGGACACCTGCGCACGTTGACGAGCCTGCTGGCACTCTCGGCGCCGGTCGCGATCGTCGAGCTCTGGCAGGAACGAAAGGAGGACCTGCTCGCCGCTCTCGCGCTACGGCCTGCGCCTTTTGCCGTGATGACGGGAACGCTGGTGGCATTCGTCACCGCGATGTTCGGTCGCGTAATTTATGAGTTCATCTACTTCCAGTTCTGACCCTCTTGCCGGCGGCGCGATCGAGCGGCGTGGCACCCCGGTGTCTCTTCCCCGCGCGCTCGCGATGCTTGCGCGCTTCTTCGCTCCGGCCGGCGCTGTCGCCCTCGCGATCCTCGTGCTGGCCTGGACATGGGATCGCCGGCATCCCATGGAAAACCCGAACGTCGCCGAGCGTGTCATCGTCGCCGAGCAAATCGAGCGGGCGCGGACCATGGGGCCCGCCGACATCCTCATTCTGGGTGATTCGTCGGCGCTGATGGGTGTCGACGCCGGCCGGTTGGGCCAACTGCTCGGCCGCCGCGTCGAGTCGCTGGCGACGCTCGCGTGGGTCGGGCCGGCAGGCTATGCCCGTCTCCTGAGTGAGTACTCCTCGCGGACTCCGGTGCCGGTGCTGGTCTTTCTCTTCAACCCGGTTGCGCTGCTCATCACCGACGCTGCGTTCCAGAAATTCGGCTACGAGCGTGAGGTCCTGGGGACGCCGCAGCGCCTGGGTGCATCGTTCCTCGAGGCCGCGCGGTATTCGCTCTACGTCCACGTGATCATGCGGCTGGTTGTGCTGCCCCTGCCTGGACTCTACGGCCGCGAATATGGCTGGCCCCCGCGCCTCGGCGCCAGGCTACGGGAACATCACGGCAGCCTCGTCGATCCGAACATCTTCAAGGACGAGCCGGCGGCGGCGGCGTTCGTGATCGGTCAGCCTTTCGCGCGACGGTTGCCCCTGCTGCGCGACGCCATCGTCGCTGCGAGGGCCCGCAACGTCTATCTTGCCCTCACGCCGATCCCCTCGACGGGGGTCAGCCCAGATGTGGACGCGAGTCGGCTGGCCGCTTCCACGTCGATCGCGACTCAGCTCGGGCTGTCCGCGAAGGACGCCTTGCTGCCATTGCCAACGAGCCTTCCGAGCGAGATGTTCGCGGTATCGACCCACCTGGCAGCGGCCGGTCAGATTCGTTACACCGAGACACTCGCCGACGTGCTTGGGGCGCGACTGGGGATTCAGCGCTGATCAGTGCTTGCAGCAGCCACGCTCGCCGCTGCAGCAGTCCGGCCGCACCGGCGAGCCGTCGGGGCCGAAACCGCGCTGCGTTTCAGCGCACCAGTAGGCCGTCGAGTCGTACTTGTCGTAGAACGTGAACTCGTCGGGATCGGGCCCCGAGGTCACGAACATGCCCTTGTGCCGGATGTTCAGGCAGTGCACGCCGGGCGTCAGTTTCGGCGAAGTTAGATGATCCATAAAGAAGACTCTGTCGTTCTACGTTCTGCGTTCTGCGTTCTGAACGGCGAACGGAGAACGACGAACCACGAACGTCTCAGGCGGTCTTGATCCCAGCGGCGTGCATGATTGCGCGCTTCACCGAAGTCTTCGCTATCTGTACCTTGTAGCCGTTGCCGCTCATCGGCTTCGCTTCAGCGACTGCGGCCTCGCCGGCCGCGGCGGCCGTCTGTTCGTCGAGCGGCTTGCCGGCCAGCGCCGCTTCCGCCGCCTTGGACCGCCACGGAATCGGTGCCACGGCTCCCAACACGACCCGCGCGGACACTATTGTTGTTGGCCCGTTCATCGTCAGCACCACGGTGGCGAACGCGAGCGGCCAGTCGTGCGACTGTTTGTAGCGCACCTCGTAGTGCCCGCTCTTCACGTTGCCCGGCGCCGGCAGGATGACGTGTGTGAGGATGTCCTCGTCCTCGAGGACGTTCTCCTTGAGCACGTTCTTCAGCGTCGGCATGGTGAAGTAGTCGGCCGCCGCAATTTCGCGCTCGCCCTTCGGTCCGAGCACGCGGAATGTCGCGCCGTACGCGACGAACGGTACCGCGAGGCTCGACGGGTGGACGATGTGGCTCGGGCCCTCGTTGCCGAAGATGGCGTGATACTGGTTCTCGCCGTTCACCGCGAAGCAGCGTGACCCGCCTTTCTTGAAGCAGACGAACTCCTCGTTGCGATAGTACCAGCAGCGCGGGCGCTGGTTGACGTTGCCGCCCACGGTCCCCTGATTCCGGATCTGCGGCGTGCCGACCTCGCCCGCCGCGTGCACGACCGCGGGATAGAGCTTCGCGACCTGCGCATGCTCGGAGAGATCGACGATCTTCATCGCGGATCCGATCCTCAGCCCGCCGTCAGGCGTGGCGGTCACCGCCGCGTCGAGCCCTTTGACGTTGACGATGCGGTCGGGTGAGTCGATGTAGTCCTTCATCCGCGCGAGCAGATCCTGGCCACCGCCGATCGGCATGGCGATGCCGTCGACCTTGAGTGCCGCGACCGCCTCTTTCTCGGAGGCCGGATTGACATAAGCAAAAGCCTTCAATTCGTGCCTCCTGCTTTCTGCTGCTCGATCGCCGCGAGCACCTTGTGCGGGTGCAGCGGCAGGCTGCGAATCGTCGCGCCGGTCGCGTTGCGCACCGCGTTGGCGATCGCCGAGGCGGTCGACACGGTCGGCGGCTCGCCGATCCCGATGACGCCACGCTCCGGCATGTTGTTCAGCATGATGTCGATCTTCGGCACGTCGGACATGCCGGCCAGCAGGTACATCTCCATGTTCGGGTTCACCATCTGGCCGG
>JAYVYV010000039.1:0-15408 GCA_043783985.1 Acidobacteriota bacterium
ATTCACGAGACGCTGGTCGACCTCCTCGCGATTCAGAAGGCGATCCACGCCGGGCTGTTCGCGATCATGGACGGCACAACCGCCGGCAACGGCCCGGGACCGCGGACGATGTTTCCGGTGGTGAAGAACGTGATGCTGGCGTCAGCCGATCAGGTGGCGATTGACGCCGTGTCGGCGAAGATGATGGGGTTCGCTCCGCTGTCGCTGGAGTACATCCGCCTCGCGCACGAGGACCGGCTGGGCACGGGCGATCCGCGGGACATCGAGATTGTCGGCGACGTCGACGCGGCGCAGGAGAACTGGAATTTTCACGTCGGCAAGAACCTGGTGCGCGTCGGCGGCGGCGATCTGATCTGGTTCGGCCCGCTCAAGCGCTTCCAGAAGCTGTTCTTCCACACGCCGCTGGTCAACGGGTTCATCCTCGCCAGCGATGTGTACCACGACTTCTACCGGTGGCCGCTCGTCGACCGCAAGGTGTTCGAGCGCTGGTGCGAGACAACCGCGTGGGGGCAGATGTTCCTCCGCTACGCGCAGTCAGGGCCCCTGGGCGTGCCCATCGACGCCATCGTGCCCCCTCTGGACACGACCGTTCCCACGTCGAGCCGAATCCACTAAACTCGCGGCGGCTCGCCTGCGGGGTACGGTCCTCGCGCCAACGCGTCACCCGGGCGTTCGAAAGGAGTCCGTCATGAATATCGCTCGCATCGTGCTGGCGGCGGTCGCCGCCGCGATCGTTGACGCCATCTACGGCTTCGCCGTCTACGGAACGCTGCTCACCAGCGAGTTCGCCCGGTATCCCGGTGTCTACCGGCCGGCGGACACGCAGGGGCCGTTCATGGCGTTTCTCTTCGGGGGCATCCTCCTGGCGATGCTCGCGGCGTCGTACATGTACGCGAAGGGGTACGACGGGGGCAGCGGCGTCGCGGAAGGCGCGCGTTTCGGCATCCTCCTGGCGCTGGTCGCCATCGGCTACTCGGTGCTGGTGAGCTACGCGACGACGAATATCGGCCGGCGCCAGCTCGCCATCCTGGCCGGCGCGGCGCTGGTCGAGTGGATCATCGCGGGCGTCGTCATCGGTCTCGTCTACAGACCCGCGGCCGCGTCTCACCGCGGAGATCGCTGAGCCCGCTGGGTGTTGTGTCGAACGATGTTCGCCGAGTTCTCTGCGTGCTCCGTGGCGACACGTCGTCACGTCATCGCGACCGGCGGCGGAGTATGATCCAGAATCATGAGCACGGCCGAGAAGCCCAAAGCTGGCCTTGAAGATACCGTCGCGACCTCGTCCGCGATCTGCTACCTCGATGGCGATCGCGGCGTGCTGGCGTACTGCGGGTACGACATCCACGACCTGGCGCGACACGCGACCTTCGAGGAAGTCTGTTACCTGCTCTGGCACCGGCGGCTGCCGACGCGCGCCGAGCTCGGCGATCTGCAGTCGCAACTGGTCGCCGGGAGGCCGCTGCCCGAAGGCGTCGTGCGCCTCATGCGCGCCCTGCCGGCCGGCAACGCCATGGATCTGCTGCGGACCCTGACCTCCGCGCTCGGCCACTACGACCCGGACGCCAACGACCATTCCCCTCCGGCCAACTATCGCAAGGCGGTGCGGCTCACCTCGCAGATCAGCTCGCTGGTGGCGACGCTGGGGCGCATGGCGAAGGGGCAGGGACCGATCGATCCGGATCCGGTCCTCGGCCACGCGGCGAACTTCCTCTACATGCTGACCGGCGAGCGGCCGAGCGGACTGGCGACGCACGCGTTCGACGTCGCGCTCACCCTGCACGCCGACCACGAGCTGAACGCGTCCACGTTCGCGGCCCGCGTCGCGGCGGCGACGCTCACCGACATCCACTCGACCATCGTCGGCGCGATCGGCGCGCTCAAGGGGCCGCTGCACGGCGGCGCCAACGCCGACGTCATGCGCCTGCTGCTCGAGATTGGGAAGGACGCCGGACCCGAGAAGGCGGAGGAGGCCGTGCGCGCGAAGCTGGCGCGCAAGGAAAAGATCCCCGGCTTCGGCCACCGCGTCTACCACACCGAGGATCCGCGCGCCACGCACCTGCGTCAGATGTCGCGCGATCTCGGTCAGCGCGCCGGCGAGCCGCAGTGGTTCGAGATGTCGCAGCGCATCGAGGCGCTGGTGAAGACGGAGAAGAAGCTGAACCCGAACGTCGACTTCTACTCCGCGACGACGTACCACGCGCTCGGCATCGACGTCGATCTGTTCACGCCGATCTTCGCGGTGAGCCGCGTGTCGGGCTGGACGGCGCACGTCCTCGAGCAGTACGCGAATAACCGCCTGATCCGCCCGCGAGCCGAGTACATCGGCCCCGAGTACCCCCAGCGCTACGTCGCGCTGGACGCGCGATAGCGGCCGTTTGCGGATTCGTGTGGCGCAGGGGCACCAGCCCTGCCGGCGCGGGCAGCCCTGAAAGGCTGCGCGACGAGATTCTGAAAAGCGCTCTAGGACGCGGCCCGCAGGCCCATCGCGCCGCGGTCGGCGTCCGCCGGAGCAGCGCAGGCGTCGTCCCACTCGCGGGCGATGTCCTGGAATTCGGCGACGAACTCGGTGAGCATTCCGGTGATGGTCTGCGGCGCGGGCGCGGCCGACGGGGCGAGCGCGAGCAGGGGCGCCGCCGCGATTGCCGCCGACGTCTGGCTCCGGCACGGGACGAACAGGTCCTCGAGCGTCTCCACCGACAGCAGCTCGTCCGAGGCGCTGACGGCCCGGGGAACGGCGCGCAACGGCGCGACGGTCGGGAACGACGGAGCGGTCGCCGCGGACGGAACCGGGGCCGCCTCGACGAGGAACCGTTCCTGAAGCCACCGCAGGACGCGGGCGCGCGCCGCCGGCTCGAGTTCGACGAGCGCCATGGCGATATCCTGCATCGTGGAGAGTTCTCGATCGAGGCCGTTGGTTACCATATAGTCCTGTTAAGTCGCAATAGAATGGCCATCGACGAATTCGAGTCAAGTCGTTGAAAATAAACGGATTACATGGTGTCTATGGCAGGCGGACAACTGGAAATGGTCTTATTTCGATACACGACTGACGATTCCGGGCCCGCTTCCGCGATCGAGGGCGCCGCGTAGTGGATCCGAAACATATCCGAAATTTCTCGGTCATCGCCCACATCGACCACGGCAAGTCGACGCTGGCCGACCGCTTCCTCGAAATCACCGGCGCGCTGCAGGCGCGCGAAATGGAAGCGCAGGTCCTCGACGCGATGGATCTCGAGCGTGAGCGCGGCATCACGATCAAGGCGCACCCGGTCTGCCTCCACTACACCGCCAACGACGGGCAGAAGTACGCCCTGAACCTGATCGACACGCCGGGACACGTCGATTTCTCCTACGAGGTGACGCGCTCGCTCGCCGCGTGCGAAGGGGCGCTGCTGATCGTCGACGCCTCGCAGGGCGTCGAGGCCCAGACGCTCGCGAACGCGTATCTCGCGGTCGAGAACAGCCTCGAAATCATCCCGGTCATCAACAAGATCGATCTGCCCAGCGCGCAGCCCGAGGAGGCGCGCCGCCAGATCACCGACATCATCGGGCTCGACGGCGACCACGCGCTGCTTGCGAGCGCGAAAGCCGGCACCGGCGTCCCCGAGATTCTCGAGGCGATCGTCGCGCGCCTGCCGCCTCCGGCCGGCAACCCCGACGCTCCGCTCAAGGCGCTGATCTTCGACTCCTGGTACGACCCCTATCGCGGGGTGGTCATCGTCGTCCGCGTGATCGACGGCGTGCTGCGGCCCGGCATGAAGATCCGTTTGATGGCCGAAGGGCAGGACTACGAATCGCTGCAGGTCGGCATCTTCACGCCGAAGGCGACCCCGGCCGACGAGCTCGCCGTCGGCGAGGTCGGCTTTCTCGTCGCGAACATCAAGAAAATCAGCGACGCGAAAATCGGCGACACCGTCACCGAGAGCGGGCGCCCCGCGCTCGAGCCGTTCCCCGGGTTCAAGCCGCTCAAGCCGATGGTGTTCGCCGGGTTCTACCCGGTGGAAGGGCATCAATATCCCGACCTGCGCGACGCGCTCGAGAAGCTGCGCCTGAACGACGCGTCGTTCTTCTACGAGCCGGAAACGTCGGCCGCGCTCGGCTTCGGGTTCCGCTGCGGCTTTCTTGGGCTGCTGCACATGGAGATCGTCCAGGAGCGTCTCGAGCGCGAATTCGACATGGACCTGGTGACGACGGCGCCGGGGGTGCTGTACCGGGTGATGACGACCGACGGCGTGGTGCGCGAGATCGACAGCCCGGCCAAGCTGCCCGACGCGGGGCTCATCGATACGATCGAAGAGCCGGTGATCACCGCGATGATTCTCACACCGGCCGAGCATGTCGGGGGCATCCTCAAGCTCTGCCAGGACAAGCGCGGCGTGCAGAAGACGCTCGAGTATCTCGCGTCGGACCGCGTGCTCATCACCTACGAGCTGCCGTTCAACGAAGTCGTCCTCGATTTCTACGACAAGCTCAAGACCATCTCGCGCGGTTACGCGTCGCTCGATTATCATGTCACCGGCTACTGGCCGTCGCCGCTCGTAAAGCTGGACATCCTGGTGAACGGCGATCCGGTGGACGCGCTGTCGATCATCGTCCACACGGACATGGCGTACGAGCGGGGCCGGCTGCTGGCGTCGAAGATGCGCGAGCTGATCCCGCGCCAGATGTTCGAGATCGCGATTCAGGCGGCCATCGGCGGACGCATCATCGCGCGCGAGTCGGTCAAGGCGATGCGGAAGAACGTGCTGGCCAAGTGCTACGGCGGCGACATCTCGCGCAAGCGCAAACTCCTCGAGAAACAGAAGGAAGGCAAGAAGCGCATGAAGCAGGTCGGGCGGGTCCAGATTCCACAGGAGGCGTTTCTCGCCGTGCTCAAGATGGGAACGGACGGCGAATGACGCGGGACTTCAAGAAGTCGACGCTGCGCGAGTACTTCGAGTCGATCGTCATCGCGGTGATCCTCGCGTTGTTCATCCGCACCTTCGTCGTGCAGGCCTTCAAGATCCCGACCGGATCGATGGAGGAGAACCTGCTGATCGGCGATCACCTCCTGGTGAACAAGTTCGTCTTCGGCCCGACCGAGAGCGCGCTCGAGCGCGCGCTGCTGCCGGCCGGCACCATCCGTCGGCTCGACATCATCGTGTTCAAGTACCCCGAGGAGCCGGACCGCGACTTCATCAAGCGCGTCATCGGGCTGCCGGGCGAGACGGTGGAAGTGCGCGCCAAGAAGGTTTATATCAACGGCGCGCCGCTCGAGGAGCCCTACGTCCACTTCCTGACCGCGCCCGCCCGCGCCTCGGAATTGCACGAGGTGACCTCGTCCGACGTCCGCGAGCGGTACGGCCCGGTCACGGTGCCGCCCGACCATTACTTCGTGATGGGCGACAACCGCGACAACTCGCAGGACAGCCGGTACTGGGGATTCCTGCCGCGCGAAAATGTCAAAGGCAAGTCGCTCGTGATCTACTGGTCGTACCAGGCCGAGCGCGAGGACTATCAGGACGAGAGCGCGGGCGCGACGGTCAAAGGTCTCGTGTCGGTGTTCGCGCACTTCTTCACGCGCACGCGCTGGGATCGGATGCTTCACCAGACGCGCTGATGATCCGCACGCTCCTGAAACTGGCGTTCGTGGCGCTGCTGGCCAACGCGACGTGGCACATGTTCGGCGCCTACGCCCCGCACTACAAGTTCAGGGACGGCGTGCAGTACGCCGCGCAGTACCGCGGCGATGCCTCCGACGACCAGCTGCGGGAGAAAATCCTCGATCTCGCCTCGCAGTTCGACGTGCCGGTGACCGCCGCCGACGTCGCCGTCACCCACGACGCCCAGCACACCGTGGTCGACGTGTCGTACGTGCGGCCTGTCGTGCTGGCGCCGTTCTACACCTACCGCTGGCCGCTCTCGTTGCACATCGTCACGCTGAACGGCAGGGCGCCCGCTCCCGAAGATCTACGCGCGCCGAAGTAGCGCGTCGGCTTCATCGGCGGCGCGCACCGACTCGTCGGACCATCGGGCCGTTTCCGCGGCCACCGTGGCGACATACGCCGCGTCCGTCACAGCGCCGATGTTGATCTCGATGTTCAGCCGGGCGCCGCGTGCGCCGGCGCGGAGCAGCGTCACCGCCACACCCACGTCGCTGGCCGCCGCCCGGTGGCCGTGCGCGGAGACGGCAGTCGCGTGGGCCAGCGCCTCCGCCGACAGCCGCAGGACGCCGAGCGGCACGTCGGTGGCGGCGCGCAGCGCATGCTGGACGGCGCCGGTGCGCACCGCCAGCTCCTCGACGGACGCCTTCGGCAGCCTGTACGCGGCGACGACCTGATCGTACGCCGCGGTGTCCCCGTCGATCGCCCCGGTGAGTCGCTCGCGGATGCCGGCGAGCGCGGCGGCCGCGGCCGCGAGCGCCGCTCGGTCGCCGCCGGATCCCGCGCGCGTCTTCGGCAGCGCCGCCACCATCATCAACAGCGACGCGCCGACCGCAGACGCGAGCGCCGCCGCCGACCCGCCGCCGGGCGTCGGATCGGAGGAGCTGAACGCCCCGAGCAGATCGCGGACGGATCGATCGATCAGCATGAGTTGTTGCCCTGTGAACGGAGGACCGGACGAAAACGGGATCACACTGAGGAGCCGAGCGTCTCCGTTTCTCTGGTCCTCCGTGTTCAGCCGGTGCCCCTGTCCCCTCCGTTATCGACGACGACGCGTCCGCGTTTTACGACGGCGCGGATGGTGTCGGCGCCGACGCGGATCAGATCGATCGCCGGTCCGTTCACGACGACGGCGTCCATCTGCTTGCCCGGTTCGAGGCTGCCGATGCGATCCTGTCGATCGAGCGAGCAGGCGGCGTTGATCGTCGCGGCGACGAGCGCTTCCTCGAACGTGAGGTTCATGCCGAAGCACGCCAGCGTCATCGCGAACGGCATCGACGGCGAGTAGCCGGCGCCCGGGTTCACGTCGGTGGCGAGCGCCACGGCGACGCCGCGCTCGATCAGCATTCGCGCGGGCGCGAAGCGTTTGAGCTTCAGGTAGAACGAGGCGATCGGCAGCAGCGTGGCGACCACGCCGGCCGCCGCCAGTCCGTCCGCGCCCGCCTCGTCGACGAAAATCAGGTGATCCGCGGAGCGGGCGCAGACAAGGGCCGCGACCATCGAGCCGCCGCTCGCTCCGAACTCGTCGGCGTGGATCCGCGGTTTGAGCCCGGCGGCCCGCCCCGCCTCGAGGATCTCGCGCGACTCGTCCGGGGTGAATACGCCGGTCTCGCAGAAGACGTCGCACCACTCGGCGAGCCTCTCGCGCGCCACGGCCGGAATCATGTCCCGGACGACCAGATCGACGTACGCGCGTCGACGCTCGCGGTACTCGATCGGTACTTCATGCGCGCCCATGAAGGTCGGCGACAGCTCGATCGGATGCGTGGCGCCGAGCGCGCGCACGGTCCGCAGCATTTTCAGCTCGCCCTCCGTGGTGAGCGCGTAGCCGCTCTTCGCTTCGCAGGTCGTCGTGCCGCAGCGCAGCATCTCGTCGAGGCGGACCCTCGTTTCGGCAGCGAGCGCCGACTCGCTGGCCGCGCGGGTGGCGACCACCGTCCCCAGGATCCCACCCCCTTCCGCGGCGATCTCGGCGTAGGTCGCGCCGGTCAGCCGCCGGCGCAGCTCCGCGCGCCGGTCCCCCGCGAAGACGACGTGCGTGTGGGGATCCACGAATCCGGGCACGACGGCGCCGCCCTTCGCGTCCACGACCACGGCATCCGGTGCGAGCTCGACCTCTCGCGCCAGCAGGCTCTCGAAACCGACGAACACGATGTTTCCGCGATAGGCGGCGACGGCCGCGCGCGGCACCGGACGCGCATCGGCCTGGCGTGCACCGATCCGCGGCGCCGGGCCGGCGCACGTCAGCACTTCGGATGTGTGGTGGATCAGGAAATCCGCGACCATGGAAGCTGCGCCAGGGTGATGCCGTCAATGGCGAGGCGTGTGTGGCGTCCGCGATCGCCGCTGACGGTCCGCACGGCGCGCCGGGGCACGTGCAAGGTGGCGTCGTCCCTGAACCCGGCGCATTCGGTCTTGCGGGCTCGGGGGACGCCGCGCACGTTCGGCGTGATCACCCGATGACTTTGCGGGCCGGGTGCGTGTCGCCGTGGTGGTCGGCCTGGGCGGCCGGCTCCGCGAGACGCGGCCGGTGGAACAGGATCCTGTCGTCGCGCTCCCGCGCTTCCTGCTCGCGGACGAAATCGAGCGTGTTGCGGAGCGTCGTGATGTTGGCTTCGATCGACGTCTCGACGTCCTTCCGCTTGAGCTTGAGGCCGTCGATCTCGCGCTGGATGTCCTCGACCCGCGCCTGCGTTTTCTCGAGCAGCAGATCCGAGCGCCCCTCGGCCTCGCGAATGATGCGCCTGGCTTCGAGCTCCGCATTGGCCTTGATGTCGTCCGACAGCTTCTGGGCGGTCATCAGGGTGTTCTGCAGGTTCTTCTCGTGCTCGCGATGCTCGGTAAGGACGGCTTCCATGCGCATCAGATCCTGCCGGAGCCGGTCGGTTTCCCGCAGGGCCTGCTCGTAGTCGTCGGCGACGGCAGCGAGAAACGAAGCGACCTCGACCGGGTCGAAACCGCGGAAGGCCTTGCGGAAGCGCTGCTGGCGAAGGTCAAGCGGGCTGACATTCATACGTGATCGTTCTCCCCGCTCAGCCTTATCGGACGCAACGTGTCGAGTCGACAGAGCAGGGTCAAACATAGCTCCGGCCTCCAAAAATCGCTGTTCCCACGCGTACCAGGGTGGCTCCCTCTTCGACAGCCACTTCAAAATCGTGGCTCATGCCCATCGACAGCTCCCGGAGCATGGCCGCATCCACGCCACGTGCCAGGAGACGCTCGCGGACGTCGCGCAGCGCCCGGAAGAACGGACGCGCCGTCTCCGGGTCGTCGCCGGCCGGCGGCAGGATCATGAGCCCGACGCATCGGCACCACCGCGCCGACTGGGCCGCGGCGAAAATCGCCGCCAGCTCGTCCTCAGGCGCGCCGTGCTTGGTGGCTTCCCCCGCGAGGTCCACCTGAACGAGTCCTTCCAGCCGTCGTTGCGCCGCGCCGCCAGCCTCGTCGATCTTCTCCAGCAGCGTCGCGCCGTCGATCGAATGCACGACGTCGAAGCGCCCCGATTTTTTGGCCTTGTTGGACTGCAGATGCCCGATCAGGTGCCAGCGTAAAGCCAGATCGGAGGTCTGGTCCATCTTGAGCAGCGCTTCCTGGACTTTATTTTCGCCGAAGTCGATCTGACCGGCGTCGGCGGCGGCGCGGATGTACTCGGCGGGAAATGTCTTCGAGACGGCGATGAGCCGGACCGCGGAGGGATCGCGTCCGGCCCGGCCGGCCGCCCGCGCGATGCGCGCGCGAACATCGGCCAGCCGGGCGCGGAGCGCGGCCGAGTCGATCACTCCTTCTTCAGCGAGCCCAGAATTCCCTTGGCGGTCGCCGCGTTCGGGCCTGTCGGCGCCAGTTTCAGATACGTCTCGAACTCCGCGCCGGCGCCGGCGAGGTTCCCCTCGTTCACGAGCGCCATGCCGAGCTGATAGTGCGACTCCGCATGGTTCGGGTTCGCCGCGACCGCGCCTTCGAACTGCTTCTTCGCCTCCGCAATCTTGCCGGCGTTCCAGAGGATGACGCCCTGGTTGAACAGCGCGTCGGCGTTTCCGCCGCCGGCCGCGCTGCCCGCGCTGCTCCCGCTCAACTCCATCGCCTTGCTGCTGGCCGTCGCCGCCTGATCGAACTTGCGCGTCGAGTTGTAGACGTTGGCAAGCCCGCTGTAGGCCTCGGCGTAGTCCGGTTTGATCTCGATGGCCTTCTTGTACGCGACTTCGGCCTTGTCGTAGTCCTTCTTCAGCGATTCGGAGAAGGCGATGTTGTAGTAGCAGTCGTAGCAGTTCGGGTTCAGCTCGGATGCCGCCTGGAAGCTGGCGATCGCGGCGTCGTGGTTGCCTGCCCGGCTCGCGGCCACGCCTTCCTCGAACGTCTTTTTCAGCGCCGCGGTCTTCGCCGCCACCTCCGGCGACACGCCGCCGCCGGCGCCGCCGCCGAGGACGAGCGTGACCGGCGATCCGGAGGCGATGCGCACCGTGACCGGCGTCGCGGCCGAGGCGATCTTGTCTTTCTCGGCGGTGACTTTGTAGGCGCCGGGCGCCAATCCGATCTGAATGAACTCGCCCTTCTTATCGGACTTGGTGTCGAAGTGGCGGTTGCTCGCGTCGGCGTCGATGTTGATCTTCGCGCCTTCGACGGGCTTTCCCGCCGCATCTTTCACGATGCCGCGGACCATACCGGTGGACTGAGCAAGGGCGGGTGATACGGACGCCAGCGACACAACCGCGGCGCACGCAACCAGCCACGGAAGCCGGCCGTTCAATCGGCGGACCATGGGAATCCTCCTGGGAAAATGAGCAACTCTCGCGTACCGACTATTTTACCTTGATCCGGGGCCCGCCGAAAACCGTACAGGAGGACTTCTGGGTCCGCGGGCCGCCTAAAGCGTCCTAAACCGATTCAGCTCAACCGGAGTCAGGACCCAAATGCACACATTCGCCCTGTGCGCGCCGTCATCTGTCTCGAACTGTCAGCGCGTTCTCCGTTTCCTCGTTCCTCCGTCCGATCCTCCCCTCCGTACCCTCCGTCACGTGAGAAATTCCGCTATCCGATCGAGGTCGTGGACGATCGGCGCCGGCGGCAGCGACGCGATGAACCGGCGGCCGTAACCCATCGTGCGCAGGCGAGGGTCGAGGATCGCGAGCACCCCGCGATCGCGCCGATGGCGGATCAGCCGGCCGAGCCCCTGCTGCAGCGCGAGGATCGCGATCGGCACCTGATACTCGCTGAACGGATCGCCGCCGCGCGCGCGGATCCGCTCGATGCGTGCGGCCGTGATCGGATCGGCGGGCGACGCGAACGGAATCTTGTCCACGATCACGCAGCTCAGCGCGTCGCCGGCGACATCGACCCCCTGCCAGAAGCTGGACGTGGCAAACAGCACCGCGTGAGGCGTGGCGCGGAACTGGTTCAGCAGCTGCGAGCGCGGCGCCGTCCCCTGCGCGAAAATCGGATAGTTCAGCGCCATCTCCGCCATCGCCTGCACCGTCCGCATCATCGCGTAGCTGGTGAAGAGCACGAACGCACGGCCGTGCGTCCGCTTCAGGATCTCGATCACCTCGCGGCTGGCGGCGACGGCGAAGTGCTCCGAGCGCGGATCGGGCATCTTGGGCGGGAGGTAGAGTATCGCCTGCCGGTGGAAATCGAATTCCGACGCCAGACGAATCTCGTGGGCCTGGCCGACGCCGAGCCGCGCCCGGATGTAGTCGAAACGGCCGTCGACCGTCAGGGTCGCCGACGTCAGCACCGTCGTGTGCATGCGGTCGAGCAGCAGGTCGCGCACGATGTTCGAGACGTCGATCGGCGACGCGCGCAGGAACGTCCCGCGGCCGCGAAACTCCACGAAATACACATACGCATCGTCGTTGCCGCGCAGCAGGAACCGCAGATCGTCGCGCAGCTGTCCCGCCCGCCGCGCGAGCGTCGCCGCGTCCTCCTGGTAGCTCCCGTCGCCGTCATGGTCCGCCCGGCGGACACGACCGGATGCGCCCGCCTCGTCGTGAGCGTCCGCCTCGAGCCGGACCGGTCTCAGCAACGCCAGCGTCGATTCGACGATGTCGAGGGCGCCGGTGAGGTTGACGGCGGAATCGTAGGTATGGCCGAGCGATTCGACGGTGGCGCGGACCCGTTCCTCGTTCTTCGCGCGGCCGTTGCCGCGGTGGGCGAACCCCAGCTCCGAGAAGAACGCCTGCGCGTGGTCGCGCAGCCGCTCGATTGCTTTCTCTATATCCTCGGCCTCGATGCCGACGATCGCGGCGAGCCGCTCGACGTCGCGCGCCAGCTCCTCCACGCGGTAGGTGCTGACGTTGAAGCCGAAGTACTGCGAAGCGATGTCCTCGAGCTGATGCGCCTCGTCGAGGATCGCGCGGGTGAACGCGGGGATCACTTCACCGAACGCGTTCTGCCGGACGGCGGCGTCGGCGCACAGCAGGTGATGGTTGACGATCACCACGTCGGACGCGGCGGCGCGCTGCCGCATCCGCGTGACGAAGCAGTCGTCATAGCGCGGGCACTCGGTGCCCAGGCAGGTGTCGGCCGTCGCCGACACGTCGTGCCAGAACGCCAGGTCTTCCGGCAGATCCTGCAGCTCCGCTCGGTCGCCGGTGTCGGTGCGCGTGGACCACTCGCGGATGATCGGCAGGAAGACGTCGTGGACCGCCGGGCCCACGCCGTCGGCCAGCCGATCGAGCTTGTGCACGCACAGATAGTTCGCGCGGCCCTTCATGTACGTGGCGGTGAACGGGATGCCAAGCGCGTCGCGCAGCGCGGGGATGTCCTTGAAGTAGATCTGTTCCTGGAGGTTCTTCGTCCCGGTGGAGATCAGCACGCGCTCGCGGCTGAGAATCGCGGGGACGAGGTAGGCCAGCGTCTTGCCGGTGCCGGTGCCGGCCTCCGCGAGGAGGACGCCGCCGTCTTCGAACACGCGCGCCACGGCCGCCGCCATCTCGATCTGGCCGGCGCGCGGCTCGAAGTCGGGCATGGCGAGATCGAGCGGCCCGCCGGGCGCGAACACCGCCGCGACCGCTTCGCTCGTCGTGCAGCTGCCGACGCCTATCGGCGCCGGCGCGCCGGGGGCCGTGAGGCCAGCTACTCCTGGTACAGGGGGAATTTCCGGCACAACCCCTCGACTTCAGCGCGAACCATGCCCAGCGCGCGATCGTCGTCCGGGGTCAGCAGGGCTCGCGTGAAGAGCTCGCCGATGACGTCCATCTCGGCTTCACGCATGCCGCGCGTCGTCACCGCGGGCGTGCCGATGCGGATGCCGCTCGCGACCATGGGCGGATTCTGATCGAACGGGATCGCGTTCTTGTTGACGGTCATGCCGGCTTTGCCGAGCGTCGCCTCCGCCACCTTGCCGGTGAGTCCTTTGGAGAAGACGTCGACGAGCATCAGGTGGTTGTCGGTGCCGCCGCTGACGAGGCGGAACCCCGCGGCCGACAGCACGTGCGCGAGCCGCTTGGCGTTGGCGACGATCTGCTTCTGGTACGCGATGAACGCGGGCTCCGCCGCCTCCTTGAAGCAGACGGCTTTCGCCGCGATGATGTGCATCAGCGGCCCGCCCTGGACGCCGGGGAACACCGTGCGGTCGAGATCCTTGGCGTACTGCTCGCGGCACAACACGAGGCCGCCTCGCGGACCCCGCAGCGTCTTGTGCGTCGTCGTCGTGACGAAATCGGAGTGCGGGACCGGGCTCGGGTGTACGCCCGCCGCGACCAGGCCCGCGATGTGCGCCATGTCGGTGAAGACGGGCGCGCCGATCCGGTCGGCCGCGAGCCGGATCCGGGCGAAGTCGATCACGCGCGAGTACGCGCTGGCGCCGACGATGATCATCTTCGGCTTGTGCTCGTCGGCGAGGCGATCGATCTCGTCGTAGTCGATCCGCTCGTCGTCTTTCCGCACGCCGTAGGGGACGATGTTGTAGAGCTTGCCGGAAAAATTGAGCGGATGGCCGTGCGTCAGGTGGCCGCCGTGGGCGAGGTTCATCCCGAGGACCGTATCGCCCGGCTTCAGCAGCGTCAGATACACCGCCATGTTGGCCTGCGCGCCGGAGTGCGGCTGTACGTTGGCATGATCGGCGCCGAACAGCCCTGTCGCGCGCGTAATCGCCGCGCGTTCCGCCACGTCGACCACCTCGCATCCGCCGTAGTAGCGCTTGCCCGGGTAGCCTTCGGCGTACTTGTTCGTCAGCACCGAGCCGGCCGCGGCCAGGACCGCCTCGCTGACGAAGTTCTCCGATGCGATCAGTTCGAGGCCGTGATTCTGGCGGTGGCGCTCGTCGCGCAGGACAGCAGCGATCTCCGGATCGGTTTCGGCGAGGGTGCGCCACATCGCGGGGGTCGTGGTGTTGGTGGTCATTGTTTCTTTCGCTCGGCTGAAGCCTTCGCGCTACGTTCGTGGCGCAGCCTCTGCCGCCGAGATCTGATCGATGCGCCGCTGATGGCGACCGCCTTCGAACGCCGTGTCGAGCCAGAGCGCGAGAATCTCGTCCGCCAGGCCGAAGGCGACGATCCGGCCGCCCATCGAGAGGACGTTGGCGTCGTTGTGCTCGCGCGACAGGCGCGCGGTGTAGAGATCGTTGCAGAGCGCGGCGCGGACGCCGGCGATTTTGTTGGCGGCGATCTGCTCGCCCTGTCCGCTGCCGCCGAGGACGACGCCGCGGTCGGCGCGCCCCTCGGCGACCGTGCGGCCGACGGCCATGCAGATCGGCGGGTAGTCCACGGATGCTTCGCTGTCGGTACCGTGATCGTCGACGGCATGCCCGAGCCGTGTGAGGGTCTGCTTCAGGTGTTCTTTGAGCGTGAAGCCCGCATGATCGGCGCCGATAGCGATACGCACAGGGAACGATTGTACTATGGTCCCTGCTCGCCGAACGCCGAACGCCGAACGAGTCCTATGCTTCCATCAGTTGTGATTTCCGCGCGTGGCGAAGAGCGGCTGCGGGGCGGCCACCCGTGGATCTACCGCGCGGACGTCGCCGACGCGCGCGCGGCGGCCGGCGACATCGTCCAGGTCCGCAGCCCGCGCGGCCAGATGCTCGGATCGGCGTTGTTCAGCGATCGATCGCAGATCACGCTGCGCATGATGACCTACGGCGAGAGCGTGGCGGACGAGGCGCTCGTGCACCGGCGGATCGATGCGGCGATCGCATTCCGTGAATCGCTGGGCATCGAGGCCACGGCGTACCGTCTCGTCCACGGCGAAGCCGACCTGCTGCCGTCGCTCATCGTCGATCGGTACGGCGACTATCTGGTGGTGCAGGCGCTGTCGCAGGGGATGGACCGCCTGCTGCCGTCGGTCGTCTCGGCGCTGACCGAGCGGCTGCACCCGCGTGGCGTCCTCGCGCGCAACGATCCACGGGCGCGGCTGCTCGACGGCCTGGAGCAGCGGGTCGACGTGCTCGCCGGCGACGTGCCCGACAGCGTGCCGGTGACGGAAACGGGCGTGCAGTACGACGTCGATCTGCGCCACGGACAGAAGACCGGACTGTTCCTCGATCAACGCGAGAACCGCGCCGCCGGGGCGGCATACGCGCGCGGGCGGATGCTCGACTGCTTCAGCTACAACGGCGGCTTCGCGCTGGTGATGGGGCGCACGTGTCAGGAGGTGATTGCGTTCGACGTCTCCGAGGACGCGGTCGCGCGGGTGCGGCAGAATGCGGCGCGCAACGGCGTCGCCGTCGACGCCCGCGTCGGCAACGTCTTCGACGAGCTGCGCGGCCTGGATCGCCTCGGCGAGCGCTTCGACACGATCGTCCTGGATCCGCCGGCGTTCGCCAAGAACAAGG
>JAYVYV010000040.1:0-5429 GCA_043783985.1 Acidobacteriota bacterium
CTGGCGCCGCGGCTGCGCGCGTCGCCTGACTTGTTCAAGCGCCGCGGCCGCAAGCCGTGGGCGTCGGTCAACTTCGTCACGTCGCACGACGGCTTCACGCTGAACGACCTGGTCACGTACAACGACAAGCACAACGAGGCCAACGGCGAGGACAACAACGACGGCACGTCCGACAATCGATCGTGGAACTGCGGCGCCGAAGGGCCGTCCGACGATCCGGCGATCGCCGAGCTGCGCCAGCGGCAGATGCGCAACATGCTCGCCACCCTGCTGCTGTCGCAGGGAACCCCGATGCTGCTCGCGGGCGACGAAACGGCGCGCACGCAGCAGGGGAACAACAACGCGTACTGTCAGGACAACGACGTCGGCTGGGTGAACTGGGACGTCCCGGAGAGCGGGCGCGCGCAGATCCGCTTCGTCCAGAAGCTGTCGCGGCTGCGCCGCCAGTATCCGATCCTGCGCCGCGAGCGCTTCCTCACCGGTGAGTCCAACGAGGCGCTGGGCATCAGGGACATCACGTGGATCAATGCCTCGGGCGCCGAGATGCGCGCCGAGGAATGGTGGGACGGCAACATGCGCTGCTTCGGCATGCTGCTGGACGGACGGGCGCAGCCGACCGGGATCGGGCGCCGCGGCGAGGATGCGACGATTCTCCTGGTGACGAACGCGCATCACGACCTGGTCACGTTCACGTTGCCGATGCACCCCGGCGGCCGGCAGTGGTCGCTGCTCGTCGACACCAACGTGCCGGAGGTCGAGTGCGAGGCCGCGCGCTTTGCCTTCGGCGCGGCCTACGGCGTCACCGCCCGCTCGTTGCTGCTGTTCGTCCTCGAGCCGGAGCGGTGAACGGTCCGCGGCGGTAACGCTCGACCCCGCGGCGGCCGCAGCGCTGACGTGCGGCGCCCTGATCGTCGGCTACGCCTCCACCGCCCGCTATTTGAGCTGTCCGTCGAGCGCCATGTAGACCCGTTTCAAGGCCGCGAAGGCGTTGTTGGCGGCGCGGGTCCAGCCGTCGTACGGTTCGAGCCGTGCGGCGGCGGGCGCGTTCTCGATCGTCGTCCCGGCGTCGTGCAGGCGCGTCCCTTCCGCGATGATTCGTTCCAGCGCCAGGCGGAAGTTGCGTTCTTCCTCGCGCATCACGGCCGCGCTGTCGACGAAGCCGTGCGCCGGCACGAAGTAGTTGACGTCCATCTGCTCGGCTTTCCTGAGCGCGTTCACCCATTCGGTCGGGTAGCCGTTGGCCATCGAGGGAAAGATGCGGTTGGAAAAGACTTCGCTCATGAACAGGATCTTCTCGCGCGGCAGGTAGACCTCCAGATCGCCGCCGGTGTGCGCGCGTCCCAGGAACAGCACGTCGATCTCGGTCCCGCCCATGGTGATGACCCGTCTGTCGGTCACCGGCTCGGTCGGCTGCCGGATCCGCGGGGCCGAAAACGGATGGGCGAGGTACACGACGCCCGCGGGGAAGGCGGCGATGCCGCCGGTGTGATCGCCATGCTCCGAGCCGACGACGACGTACGTGATCGGCTGCGGCGTCAGCTTCGCGACGTCGGCGACGAGACGCGTCACGTTGTCCGGCGTGCCCTGGCTCTCGGCGATCAGCACGCCGGCGCTCGTGACGACGATCAGGTTGTTGACGGTGACGGTGCGCTTGGTGGGATCGATCTGTTCGTACGCGTAGACAGTGTCCGCGAGCTTCGTGATACGCGGGAAGTCGGCGACCGCCAACCCGCGCAGCGTGATGTCGGCCGTGCGGACCGGCGCCTGGGCCGCCGGAACGGCGGTAGACATGGTCACCACGACGGCGGCCAGGATGCGCACCCCAACGGGTACATCACGCGTCACAGGTCAGCGTCTCACGAATTTCTGGACGCGCTTGCCCTCGTACGTCTCGGTGATGAAGAGATTGCCCGTCGAGTCCACCGCGAGGTTGTGGGCGCCGTAGAACTGGCCCGCCCAGCGGCCCGCGCCGCCGAACGTGCTCACGATCTCCAGCGTCGTCCTGCGCAGCACGTACACCTGCTGGTTGGTGCCGTCGATGACGATCGCCCACGTCTGTTCGGGATCGGGTGAGAAACCGATGTCCCATACGGATCCGCTGCCGAAGGTGTCCTTCGCGATAAAGGCCTCCTGCACGAACGTGCCATCCTTCTTGAACACCTGCAGTCGATCGTTGGTGCGATCGCAGACGTACACGAGGCCGTCGTTCGAGATTCGCACGGCGTGGACGATGCGGAATTGCGGCGCCGGAGGGCCTGCCGGATCGTACTGGCTCGGCTTGTTCTCGTTCTGCACCTTGCCGCTGAACGGCCCGGGCAGCACCTCGCCGGCCTTCGTGAAGTACGAGTCGTCCGGTTTCTTCCCGTACGCGCCCCAGTGACGTTTGTACGCCCCGGTCGTCGCGTCGAAGACGATGACGCGGTGGTTGACGTAGCCGTCGGCGACGTAGAGCTCGTTGGCCGCGCGGTCCACCACCATGTGCGCGGCGGCGCCGAGGTTGTGCGTATCGTTGCTCCCCTGACCTCCGCCCTGATGGCCGATTTGCATCAGGAACGTTCCCTGCCGCGTGAATTTCAGGATGTGCGCGTCCTGGTCGCCGCCGGCGCCGAGCCAGACGTTGTCGTCAGCGTCGACGTGAATCCCGTGCTCGAGCTGCGGCCATTGGTAGCCCGCGCCGGGCCCGCCCCAGGAGGAGACCAGCGCGCCGTCCTGATCGAACTCCAGCACCGGCGGCGCCGCCTTCCAGAACGATCGCGTTTCGTTGGGCTGCAGCGTCGAGGGGCGGTGGATGATCCAGACGTGGTCGCGGGAGTCGACGGCGACGCCGACGACCGCGCCGACGAGCCAGTGATTGGGGAGCGGCCTGGGCCAGGCAGGATCGACGGCGAAGGTCGGGGGCGTCATGGTCTGTTCAGCCGCGCGCGCGGGATTCCGCCCGGCGTCGACGCCGATCTGGACGCCTCGCCCGGCAAGCGTCATCGCGCAGCCGAGCAGCACGGCCGTCCACGCGCGGCGGGCCACGTCAATCTTTCTCGTCGTGGTGTTCGCCGTCGGCCAGCATCGGCATCGACGATCCCAGCGACGGCGCGATGAGCCCGGTCTTCACGTACGTGAGCAGCTTGTCGCGCGTGTCGGTGATGTCGAGGTTCCTCATCGTCAGCTGTCCGATGCGATCCTGCGGCGAGAAGACGCTCTCGCCTTTTTCCATCGTGAGCCGCTCCGGTTTGTACGTGAGGTTCGGGCTCTCGGTGTCGAGGATCGCGTAGTCGTTGCCGCGGCGGAGCTGGACGGTCACCTCGCCGGTGATCGCGCGCGCGACCCACCGCTGCGCCGTTTCGCGGAGCATCAACGCCTGCGGATCGAACCAGCGTCCCTGATAGAGCAGGCGGCCGAGCCGCCGGCCGCTCTCGCGGTACTGCTCGATCGTGTCCTCGTTGTGGATGCCGGTGATCAGGCGCTCGTAGCCGATGAACAGCAGCGCCATGCCGGGCGCCTCGTAAATGCCCCGGCTCTTGGCTTCGATGATCCGGTTTTCGATCTGGTCCGACATGCCGAGACCGTGGCGGCCGCCGATCGCGTTGGCCGCGAGCATCAGATCGACCGGGTCGTCGAACGTCTGGCCGTTCAGCGCGACCGGCCGTCCCTCATCGAACCGGACGGAGACCGTTTCCGGCGCCACGGCGACGTCCTCGCGCCACGACGCGACGCCCATGATCGGCTGCACGATCGTGATGCCCTTGTTCAGGAACTCGAGATCCTTGGCTTCGTGCGTCGCGCCGAGGATGTTGGAATCGGTCGAGTACGCCTTCTCGGTGCTCATGCGGTAGGCGAAGCCCGCCTTGTTCATGTACTCCGACATCTCCCTGCGGCCGCCGAGCTCGTCGATGAACTGCTGATCGAGCCAGGGCTTGTAGATGCGGAGGTTCGGGTTCGCGAGCAGCCCGTACCGGTAGAAGCGCTCGATGTCGTTGCCTTTGAACGTGCTGCCATCGCCCCAGATGTGGACGTCGTCTTCTTTCATGGCGACGACGAGCAGGGTGCCGGTGACGGCGCGGCCGAGGGGGGTGGTGTTGAAGTAGGGAACGCCGGCGGTGGAGATGTGGAAGGCGCCGCTCTGCAGCGCGGCGATCCCTTCGGCCACCATTTGCGCGCGGCAGTCCACGAGGCGCGCCTTCTCGGCGCCGTACTGCAGCGCCTTGCGCGGAATCTCGTCGTAGTCCGCCTCGTCGGGCTGGCCCAGGTTCGCCGTATAGGCGTACGGGATCGCGCCCTTCGCCCGCATCCAGTGGAGCGCCGCGCTCGTGTCGAGACCGCCGGAAAACGCGATGCCGACCTTCTGGCCCGCGGGGAGACGTTGAAGAATGGTTGCCATCAGACGGTCATAGTTTACTTCTTGAGCTCGTCGTAGACAGCCTGGACGGATCCCTTGACCCGTTCCTTCTTGTAGCCTGGGAATTTGTCGACCGAAAACGACGCGGTCGCATCGTCCACGCTCTTCCCGGCCTTCATCGCATCGGTGGCGTGCGCAAGCAGGGCCGCGGTGAACTGCTGCCAGATCGCCAGGTCCTTCGGCGTCTGCATCGGGCTGTGACCGGGGATCACCGTGTCGATGTTCTTGATGCCGGCGATCACCTTCTGCAGCGTGCGCGGGAGCGCGACGCAGCTGCCGCCGTTGTTGCGGTCGCAGAGCGGGCCGTCCTTCCACGCGAACATATCGCCCGTATGCAGGACGCGGAGAGCGGGGAAGACCACGAACGTGTCGCCGCTGGTGTGGCCGGCGCCGAAGTAGTAGAGATCGATGCGTTCCTTGCCGCTGCCGAGCGTCATCTTGTCCTTGTAGGTCTTCGCCGGCAGGAACTTCGCGTTGTCCCCCTTGAAGGCGTCCATTTTCTCCATGTTCGTCTTCGTGTTCTCCTGCGCCACGATCTCGACGTTGGCGCCGAAAAACCCGTTGTTGCCGGTGTGATCGCCGTGCGTGTGCGTGTTGATGATCCGCGTGATGGGCTTGTCCGTGACGCTCTTCACCTTGTCGAGCACCGCCTGGCCCCAGCCGGCCAGCTTGTCGTCCACCAGCGTGACGCCGCCGCCGGTGATGAACACGGCGACGTTGCCACCGCTGAACGTGGCGGCGTTGCCGGGTGTGGAGCTCGTGAGGACGTACAGGTTGTCCTTCAGCTTCAGGATGTCCACGACTTTCGGAGCCGCGGGCGCGCCGGCCGGAGGCTGTTGAGACGCCGCCCCCACCATCGATAGCGCGCCCACGCCAATCAGCAGACCGAGCAAGACGAGTCTTTTCATGTCGAGTCCTCCAGCAATGAGACGTGGCAGCGTACTCTTGCCTTCCATGCTTGGCAAGCACGGGGGCGTTTCGAGGTCACGCGGGCGTGTCGAGGATAAGCGCGCTCGAGTTGCGGGTCGATGGCTGTAGG
>JAYVYV010000041.1:0-5420 GCA_043783985.1 Acidobacteriota bacterium
GCTGGGCGCCGGCGACGCGTTCGCGAGCGGTTTCCTCTACGGCTACCTCCAGGGCTGGCCGCTCGAGCGCGCCGCCCGCATGGGCAACGCCTGCGGCGCGATCGTCGTCACGCGCCACGGCTGCGCCAACTTCATGCCGACGCTGGACGAGGTGTCGGCGTTCGTCGCCGGACGAGGGGAGCGCGCCCTGTGACGCCGGCGCGCGTCCGGGTGACGATGGCGCAGGCGGTGGTGCGCTTCATGTCGCAGCAGCGCTCGGCGCGCGACGGCCTTGAGCAGCCGTTCTTCGACGGCGTCTTCGGCATCTTCGGCCACGGCAACGTGGCCGGCATCGGGCAGGCGCTGCAGGAACAGCGGACCACGATGCGCTACTACCTCGCGCGCAACGAGCAGGCGATGGTGCACACGGCGGCCGCCTACGCGAAGATGCACAACCGGCTGCGCACGCTCGCATGCACCTCGTCGATCGGCCCCGGCGCGACCAACATGATCACCGGCGCGGCCGGCGCGACGATCAACCGCGTTCCCGTGCTGCTGCTGCCGGGCGATATCTTCGCGGGCCGCGGCCCCGCGCCCGTTCTGCAGCAGCTCGAATCGAGCCAGTCGCAGGACGTGTCGGTGAACGACTGCTTCAAGCCGGTGTCGCGATACTGGGATCGCATCAACCGTCCCGAGCAGATCATCACGGCGCTGCACGAAGCGATGCGCGTGCTGACGTCGCCGGCCGACACCGGCGCGGTGACGCTGGCGCTGCCGCAGGACGTGCAGGCCGAGGCGTACGACTACCCCGCCGCGCTGTTCGAGCCGCGCGTCTGGACGATCGCGCGCCCGCGCGCCGATCGCGATCGGCTGCAGGAAGCGGCGGCGCTGATCCGCGCGAGCGAGCGCCCGCTGATCGTCGCCGGCGGCGGCGTGCTCTACAGCGAGGCGACCGACGCGCTGCGGCGCTTCGTGGACGCCACCGGCATCGCGGTCGGCGAGACGCAGGCCGGAAAAGGGTCGCTGCCCGACCCGCACCCGTTTTCGCTCGGCGGCGTCGGCGCGACCGGCACGCGCGCGGCCAATCTGCTCGCGCGCGACGCCGATCTGGTCATCGTCGTCGGATCACGGCTCAGCGACTTCACGACGGCATCGAAGACCGCGTTCCAGCACGAGCGCGTGCGCTTCGTGACGATCAACGTCGCGGAGATGGACGCGGGAAAGCACGGGGCGGTGCCGCTGGTGGGCGACGCGCGCGCGGTGCTCGACGAGCTGCTGCCGCTCCTCGCGGGCTACCGCGTCGGACGTGCGTACACCGAACGCGTCGCCGCCTCACAGGTCGACTGGCGCGCAGAGGTCGACCGCGTCTGTGCGGTGGGCGCCGATGAGGAGGCGTCACCGGTCAAGCAGGCGCAGGTCATCGGCGTGCTGCAGGACACCCTCGCGGCTACCGACGTCATCGTCTGCGCCGCGGGCAGCCTGCCTGGCGATCTGCACAAGCTCTGGCGCGCGCGCGATCCGAAGGGCTACCACCTCGAATACGGCTACTCGTGCATGGGGTACGAGATCGCCGGCGGCCTCGGGGTGAAGATGGCCGCGCCCGACCGGCGTGTGTACGTGCTCGTCGGCGACGGGTCGTACCTGATGATGGCGCAGGAGATCGTCACCGCCGTCCAGGAGCGCGTGGCCATCACGATCGTCCTCCTCGACAACGACGGTTTCGCGAGCATCGGGGGGTTGTCGGAGTCGGTCGGCAGCGCAGGATTCGGCACGCGGTACCGCGGACGCAACCCGAAGACCGGCGAGCTCGACGGCGACGTGCTGCGGATCGATCTCGCGGCCAACGCCGCATCCCTCGGCGCCACGGTGTGGCGAGCCAATACCATCGCCGCATTCCGCGGCGCGCTGGCGGCGGCGGCCGGCCACGACGGCGTCGCCGTCGTCGTCGTCCCGGTCGATCGCGAGTCGCGCGTGGGCGGTTACGAGTCGTGGTGGGATGTGCCGGTCGCCGAAGTGTCTGCCAGTCCGGACGTGCGGGACGCGCGTGCCGCGTACGAAGCCGGCCGGCGCAAGGAGCGGGACTTTCTGTGATCTGACGGAAGGAGCTCTGAAGAAGTTGAGGATCTCAGGATTTGGGGATCTGAGGATCTGAGATTTGAGGAGTTGAGGAGTTGAGGAGTTGAGGAGTTGAGGAGTTGAGGAGTTGAGGAGTTGAGGAATTGGGGAATCGAGGATCTTCCGAAGGAGCTCAGAAAACCGTCCGCTCGCGCCGGGCGAGTATCCGGGCGGCGCGGTTGGGCGGAAGGACGGCTTGGCGGCTGGGCGGTTGCGCGGCTCTGAGTTCCTGAGATACATCCTCAGATCCTCAGATCCTCAGATCCTCAGATCCTCAGATCCTCAGATCCTCAGATCCTCAGATCCTTAGCTCCTTAGATCCTCAAACCCAGATCCTCCGATCCGCAAATCCTCAGATCCTCAGATTACACTGAGTCCGATGCTGAAGGCGGATCGTGTCTATATGCTCGCCGCGGATCATCGCTGGCAGTGGGAGGAGTTCTGCGACGCGCACGCGCTGCCGCGCGAGCGAATCGAAGATGTGAAGCGCCTCGCCGGCGACGGTTTCCTGCTGGCGCGCGAGCGGTCCGCCGCGGTGCGCAACTTCGGCGCGCTGCTCGTCGACGAGCAGTACTCCTCGACCGTGATTGCCGACTTGTTGAAGGCCGGCATCAACGTCGGCACGCCCGCCGAAAAGGCCGGCGCGATCCCGCTCGCGTGGGCGACCAGCCCTTTCTCCGCCGCCCTCACCGGCGCATTCGTCAAAGTGCTCGCGCGCCATCGTCCGGACGAGGATGCGGAGGTGCAGGCCGGGCAATGGGCGAAGCTGGAGGCACTGCAGGCCTGGTGCCGGACGGCGGGCAAGCCGCTCGTCCTCGAAGTGCTCGTCGCGCGCACGCACGAGCCCGAGGAGGAGTTCGAGGCCTCCGGCCGTCCCGCGATGCTGGCCGGGTTCATCGCCGACGCGTACCGGCGCGGGCTGACCCCGGAGTTCTGGAAGATCGAGGGCACACTCGCGCCGCACGGCGCCCGCGTGATCGACGCGGCGATCGCCGCGCACCCCTCGTCCCGCCAGATCATCCTCGGCAAGGCGGCGGATCTCTCGACCATCGACCGCTGGTTCGCGGCCTGCGCCGCCAGCGCCACGGCCTCCGGCTTTGCCATCGGCCGCTCCGTGTTCTGGGAGCCGTCCGCGGCCTTCCTCACGGATAGAATGACCGCGGCAGACGCCGCCGCCGCCATCGCCGACACGTACCTGAAGCTCGTCGAGGCGTGGGACCGATCACGGAACATCTGAAATCTGAAATCTGAATTCACAAATCTGAAATAAGTATGGGGAACCTGTTCGGTGATGTCCGCTACGCCCTGCGCTCGCTCGCGCGGCAGCCGACCTTCGCCGCCGTCGCCATCCTGACGCTGGTGCTCGGGATCGGCACCAACACCGCCATCTTCAGCGTGATCAAAGCGGTGCTGCTGAATCCGCTGCCGTATCAGGATGCGTCCCGCCTCGTCGTCTTGCGCGAGCAGAACCCGGACGGGAGCTTGGACCTCGTCGCGCCGCTCACGTACATGGACTGGAAGACGCAGTCGGCGTCGGTGCCGGCGCTGGCCGCGTTCCGGCAGCTGCGATACGCGTTCGCGGGCGGCGCGGAGCCGCTCGACGTGCCGAGCGTGCGCGCCACCGCGAACATGTTCGACGTGCTGCGGGTCGACGCGATGCTCGGTCGGACGTTCTCCGCCGATGAAGGCGAGCCGGGGGCGGACCGTGTCGCCGTCCTGAGCCTCGCCTTCTGGAAGCGGCACTACGGCGGATCGCCGGGGGCCGTCGGCCGTGTCATCCAGCTCGACGCCCAGCCCTACACGGTGATCGGCGTCATGCCGGCGGCATTCGATTTCCCCCCCGGCGCGAACGTCGACATCTGGACGCCGCTCGCTTTCGACCCGAACGACGCGCACGGCCGCTCGCGCAAGGCGCGGTCGCTCAGCGTGGTCGGTCGGCTTGCCGACGGCGTGCCGCAGGAGCGGGCGCAGCGCGAGATGACGGTCATTGCCGGCCGTCTCGCCACGGCGTTTCCGGACAGCAACGCCGGCTGGGGCGCGCGCGTGATCTCCGCGCAGGAGCAGCTCGTCACCACGGTCCGTCCCGCGCTGTTGATGATCTCCGCAGCCGTCGGGTTCCTGCTGCTGATCGTCTGCGCCAACGTGGCCAACCTGATCCTCGCCAGGCTGGCGAGCCGGCGCGGCGAAATCGCGGTGCGCGCGGCGTTGGGCGCGGGCCGCATGCAGCTCGTGCGTCAGCTCCTTGCCGAGAGCTTCGTGCTGTCGGGCATCGGCGGCGCGCTCGGCCTGCTCGTCGCGTGGGCAGGGGTGCGCCTGGTGCACGCCCTGCCCGAAGGCAGCCTGCCACGCATGCAGGACGTGCGCCTGGACGCCGGCGTGCTGCTCTTCGCGCTGATCATGTCGATCGGGGTTGCGCTGATCTTCGGCCTCATCCCGGCGATCCAGGCGTCGCGGGGCGGCCTGCGCGACACGCTCAACGCCTTCTCGGGCGCCACGCGCCATTCGGGTGGCCGCCTGCTCGATGCGCTCGTCGTCGTCGAGGTGGCGCTCGCGCTGATGCTGCTCGTCGGCGCCGGGCTGATGACCCGCAGCTTCGCGGAGCTGATGCGCGTCTCGCCCGGCTTCGAGCCCGGCCATCTGCTGGCGGTGCAGATCTACCTGCCGCAATCGAAGTACAAGACCGGCATGGACCGCACCCGGTTCTACATGGACGCGATCCGCCGCGTCGGCGCGATCCCCGGAGTGACCTCCGCGGCCGGGGTGAGCGCGCTGCCGATGTATCCCGTCGGAATCGACTTCGCGCTGCCGTTCACGATCGACGGACACGCCGCGCCCGCCAACGGCGAGGAGCCGCGCGCCGACATCCGGACCGCCACGCCCGGCTACTTCGAGACGATGAGGATCGCGCTGCGCAAGGGGCGGTTCATCGACGGGCGCGATCGGCAGGGCGCGCCCGGTACGATCGTGATCAACGAAACCATGGCCCGACGCTATTTCGCCGACGAGGATCCGATCGGCAAGGTCGTCAGGAATCCGCACGGTAAAGGCGAAGTGGTCGGGGTGATCGGCGACGTCAAGCACTACGGGCTCGACCGCGAGCCGCGGGCCGAGCTCTTCATGCCTGCCTGGCAGCAGCCGCTGAACGGCATGGCGCTGATCGTGCGCACGACGTCCGATCCCAGGGGGTTCGTCGAAAGCATCCGCCGCCAAGTGCTCGCTGTCGACGCCGAGCAGCCGATCTACGACGTCAGCGCCATGGTCGACGTCGTCTCGCGATCGGTCTTCCTCCCGCGCGTCAGCATGCTGCTGCTCGGCGCGTTCGCGAT
>JAYVYV010000042.1:0-5418 GCA_043783985.1 Acidobacteriota bacterium
GGCATCCTCGCCCCGGCGGGCCCGGTGGACACCGTGCTCGAAACGGTCGTCAACAACCTGCTGGTCACCAACAACCTGACGCTCGAGACGCCGGTCAAATGCCGCGTGCTGCTGACCTCACCGCTCGAGTCGTTCACCGTGGGACATACCGTGGTGCTGAGCCGCGGCATGATCGACGTGCTCCCGGACGAGGCGAGCCTGGCGATGATCCTGGGTCACGAGCTGAGCCACGTGCTCCTCGCGCACATGCTGATCGACACGAAGTTCGCCTTCGCCGACCGGCTCATGATTCCCGATCAGGATCTGCTCAAGGTGCTGCGCTTCCGGCATCCGCCGGCGGAGGAGGCCGCGGCCAACGTGAGGATGATCGCGCTGCTGCAGAACTCGCCGTACAAGAAGGTCGAGGACGCGGGACTGTTCCTGCGGGCCATCCTCGCCAACGCGAAGCTGCTGCCGAACCTCATTCAGACGCACCTCAGCGACTACGTCGTGGACGGCGGGCAGTCGCTCTCGCCGCTGATGCAGCAGTCGCCGCAGCTGGCGCCGGAAAAGATCGACCAGATTCCGGCGCTGCCGCTCGGCGCGCGCCTCGTCGTCGATCCGTGGAGCGATCGTCTCGAGCTGCTGCGGGGACCGGCCGTGCCGCTCGCATCGGCGCGCGAGAAGGTGCCGCTGGCCGTCACGCCCTTGATGCCCTACATCCGCTATGCGGTCGAGCCGCCGCGCGCGACCGGCCGCTGAGTTCGTGCGCCCGTGTGTCCTGACGACCGCCGCGCTTCTGGCGCTCACGGTCGCCGACGCGCGCGCGCAAAGCGCCGCTCCAGCCGTCCGGGAGGCGGCCGGCGTGCTGATCGGCGTCGAGGCGCGGCGCGATCGCATCCGCTATCACTTCGACAACCCCTCGTCGGCCGACACGGCCTTTCCGGTCCCGCATTTCTTCGAACAGACCTACGACGCGGACCACGTGTGGCTCGTCGCCACCGCGCGCTACAGCGCGGGCGTGCGGATGGAGACGACCATCGGGGTTGCGCCGACGCGCACGGTCCTCGCCGACGACTACGACACGTTTTTCGATCCGGGCGATGTCGTGATCGTCTCGGGCACGACCGGCGGCGCGTCGGGCGGCGCGTTTCTCGTCAGCCAGCGCGCGGACGTCGCCCGCCTGGGCCCTGTGCAGGTGTCGCTGGGCTACCGGCTTCGCTGGGATCGTTTCGATTTTCATGTCGGGCACAAGACCGTGACGCGCAACGGCACGCTGATCGCGGCCACCGACGTCACGTCTCCGGAGCGGACCGACTCGCAGGTGCACGAATTGCCGGTCGGCTTCCGCGCGGCGCCGCGCCTCGGCGGCCTCTGGCGCCTCTCGCTGTCCGGCGAGATCTCGCCGGTGACGCTCGCGCGGCTGTCGGTGCAGCTGCCGGAGAAGTATCCGGGACAGGATCTGATATTCGTCGCCAAGCTGTTCGCGTCCTCCGCGCGTGTCGGGCTGGTGCGCGCCGGGGCGCGATGGCCGATCGAGATTGCGGTGCAGGCCGACCGGACCTGGAGTTATCGCTCGACCGATCGACTCTCCCGCAGGGCGCAAAGCGTGGCGCTCAACGCCGGGCGATCGTGGTGATCCCGTAGAGCAGGCGCTACGAGAGGCCCCGAATCCTGTCGACAATCGCCGTCGTCGAATGTCCCGGCTCGATCGCGACGCGCACCACCCGCCCGCCGCGCGCTTCGACGATGTCGCGTCCGACGATGGCGTCTTCGGCCCAGTCGGCGCCTTTGACGAGCACGTCCGGCTGGAGCGCCAGTATCAGATTCCTCGGAGTCTCCTCGTCGAAGATCACCGCGCCATCCACGCACGCCAGGGCCTCCAGGAGCTCCGCGCGCTCGGCTTCCGCCGTGATCGGACGGCCGGGTCCCTTGATGTGGCGAACCGAGCGGTCCGAGTTCACGCCGACCAGGAGCGCGTCGCCGAGATCGCGCGCCTGCTGAAGATAACGCAGATGACCCACGTGAAGCAGATCGAACACGCCGTTGGTGAAGACGACGGTCTTGCCTGCTGCCCGCAGGCGTTGGACAAGGGCGACGGCCTCGGCTTGGGTCATGGAGCGCGAAGGCTTCAGCCGAGCGGTTTCTTGAACTGCACGTTCGGCGAGAACGTCCAGTGATGCCGCGGCCGGTAGATTCCCACGTCCTGGACGCGCGACTTCACGCGGAACGTGTAGAGCAGGCGATGGTAGTCGTACGGGAAGCCGTCGACCTTGTGGACGGCGATGTCGAGCTTGTAGGTTCCCTCGACGAGGTCGAGGCTCTCGATGGCGAACGTCGCCTCGGCGTCGCCGGTGAGGCGCTGCGGGGTCAGCTCCTCGAGGTACGTGTTGGTCCCGTAGCAGCACACGCCGTCGGCGTTGAAGAGGCCGATGCCGAACACGAAATCGCTCACGGGCTGCGCGGCCCGCAGCTTCACGCGGACGGCGATCGCATCGCCGGAATGGAACACGAACGACGGCTGCCCGACGCTGTCGAAAAACGCGACGTCGACGATCTCCACCTCGCGCGAGCCCCAGCGGCCCTCGGTCGCCTGGAACATGTTCGACGTCGGATCCGCGGGCTGTTCGACGGGCGGCTTCTTCGCGTCCTGCCCGTCCCGTCTCTCCAGTCCATCCCCTCGCGATGCGCTCTCGACGGCTTTGGCCGTCGTTGCCGCGAGCAGCGCCTCTTCACCCTCTTCGACCTTCGTCAGGTAGGCGCCGACGACGCGTTTGGGGTCGCCGTGGGACATCGCGCGGCCGCCGTCGAGCCACAGCGCCTCGTCGCAGAAGCGTTCGATGAGGTTGAGCGAGTGCGTGACCAGAAGAATCGTCCTGTTGCTGCGTTTGAACTCGGCGAACTTGTCGAGGCACTTGTGCGTGAAGCCCTCGTCGCCGACGGCGAGGACCTCGTCCACGAGAAGGACGTCGGGGTTCACGTTGATGGCGACCGCGAAACCGAGGCGCATGTACATGCCGGAGGAATACGTCTTCACCGGCGCGTCGATGAACTCCCGCAGCTCCGCGAAGTCGACGATCTCGTCGAAGCGCTCCTGGATTTCCCGCTTGGTGAGCCCCAGCATGATCCCGTTGATGAAGACGTTCTCGCGTCCGGAAATCTCGGGGTGGAAGCCGGCGCCGAGCTCGATGAGCGCGGATATGCGTCCCTGGACGTGGACCGTGCCGCTGGTCGGCTTCGTGATGCCGGCCACCAGCTTCAGGGCCGTGCTCTTGCCGGAGCCGTTGCGGCCCATCACGCCGTAGGTCGAGCCCTTCGGCACCGAGAAGGAGACGTCGGTCAGCGCCGGAAACGTCCTGCTCGGCTGCAGGTCGCGCAGGATGCTGCGCTGCAGCAGCGCGCTCTTCAGCGTGGAGAACTGCCGGCCGCCGTAGCGGCGGTAGATCTTGGAGACGTTGAGCAGCTCGATCGCCGGCGTCGTCATTCCTACACCGCCTCCGCAAAGGAGTCGCGCAGGCGATCGAACAGCCAGTAGCCCGCGAGGAACAGCAGCACCGATCCCGCGCCGAGTGCGAGCAGCCACTTCCAGTGTCCCACGGGCCCGCTGTTGAAGAACAGGATCTCCTGGTAGGACACCGCGAGGTGCGTGAAGGGATTGATGTCGAAGAACAGATGGAACTGCTGGACGCTCGGCTGGAACCAGGGATAGATGATCGGCGTGGCAAAAAACCAGAGCGTCAGCAGGTTCGAGAGGATGTCCCTGATGTCGCGGAAATGGACGGCGAGCGCCGACAGGATGAGGGCGAGCGCGGTCGTGAACAGCAACTGCACCAGCACCGCGACGGGGAACCAGAGGAGATTCAGCGGACGGGGATAGTGCTGGTAGACCAGCAGGAACGCGATCAGGATCGGCAGCCCGAGGAAGAAGTGCACCATGTTCGTCAGCACGCTGACGATCGGCAGCACTTCGGCCGGGAAGAGGACCTTCTTGATCAGGTTGCCGCCCGAGATGAGCGAGCCGGCCGCCTCGGCGAGCGAGGACGAGAACCACGTCCAGGGCAGGATGCCGCAGAACATGAACAGCTGGTACGGCTGCACCCCTTTGGTCTCGTTCGGCATCACCGTGGTGAAGACGAACGAGTAGATCAGCAGCAGGAGCAGCGGGTTGATGAACGACCAGAGGAACCCGAGCGCCGAGCCGCGATAGCGCGCCTTCAGCTCACGCGCGACCAGGCTCTGGATGAGGCCGCGGTAGCGAAACAGGTTGGCGAGGTTGGACAGCAATTACGAACGGATTCTAGCCCGAGTCGCGACCTGCAGGCGGATGAGCGACTTCATCAGGGCGATACGCGCCCGCTCCGCGTCCATGTCCACGGTCGGGCGGGCGACGCGCTCCTCGGCGCGCTTCTTCGCCGCTTCGGCCCTGGGGAAATCGATCTCGTCGGCCTTCTCGGCGATCTGCGCCAGGATCGTCACGCGGTCCGGCTGCACCTCGGCGAATCCGAACGCAATCGACAGGTAGTGCTTCTCCTGCCCCTGCCGGTACCACAGCTCGCCGATCTGCAGCAGCGCCAGCAGCGGCGTGTGCCCCGGCAGGACGCCGAAGTAGCCGTCGTCGCCGGGGATTTCCACTTCGTCCACCGTCTCGTTCACGAGCGCGCGATCGGCCGAGACGATCAGCAGCTGGATTGTCGTCGGCAGCGCCGGGATGTGGTCGGCCACGGCTTATGCGCTCTTGCGCTGCTGGAACTTCGCGAGAACCTCGTCGATCGATCCGACCAGGTAGAAGTCCTGCTCCGGAATCTCGTCGTGCTTGCCTTCGACGATCTCCTTGAACCCGCGGATCGTGTCGGCGACCGGCACGTACTTCCCTTCGAGGCCCGTGAACTGCTGCGCGACGAAGAAGGGCTGGGACAGGAACTTCTGGATCTTGCGCGCGCGCGACACGGTCAGGCGATCGTCTTCCGACAGCTCGTCGATGCCGAGGATGGCGATGATGTCCTGCAGGTCCTTGTAGCGCTGCAGGATCTGCTTGACGTTGCGCGCCACGCCGTAGTGCTCGTCGCCGAGGATGCGCGGATCGAGGATGCGCGACGTGGACGCGAGCGGATCGACGGCCGGGTAGATGCCGAGCTCGGAAATCGCGCGCGACAGGTTCGTCGTCGCGTCGAGGTGGGCGAAGGTGGTCGCCGGCGCGGGGTCGGTGTAGTCGTCGGCGGGGACGTAAATCGCCTGGACCGAGGTGATCGATCCTTTCTTGGTGGAGGTGATGCGCTCCTGCATCTGGCCCATCTCGCTCAGCAGCGTCGGCTGGTAGCCGACCGCCGACGGCATGCGGCCCAGCAGCGCCGACACTTCCGAGCCCGCCTGCGTGAAGCGGAAGATGTTGTCGATGAACAGGAGCACGTCCTTGCCTTCCGCGTCGCGGAAGTACTCGGC
>JAYVYV010000043.1:0-5407 GCA_043783985.1 Acidobacteriota bacterium
GAAAAAATGAGGCCGTTCACGAGCAGCCCCGGCGTGATCCGGAACTTGAACGCCAGCTCGCTGAAACTCGTCATGTTCATCGCGCCGGTCGACAGGCCGTGCACCGGGAGCGCCAGCAGGCACCCGATCGCGCCGCCGATGACCGCCAGCGCCACCGACTCGGCCAGGAACGCGGAAACGATGCGCGAACGAGAGAACCCGAGCGCGCGCAGCGTGCCGATCTCGCGCGTCCGGTAGGCGACCGCCGCGTACATCGTGTTCATCGCGCCGAAGACGGCGCCGATCGACAGGATCGCCGTCACGAAGGTCGCGAAGACCCGGATCAGCGTGCCGGTCGTCGCCGACTGCCCTTCGTAGTAGTCGCGCTCGGGATACGCCTTGAGGTCGAGCCGCGGATCGGCCGCGACCGCCGCGGCGAGCGACTCGAATGCCGACGCGTCGGTGAGCTTCAGCGTCACCGACTGATAGCCGTTGCGCTGGAACGCCGGCATCATCAGATCGACGTCGCCCCAGATCTCCGACTCGAACGACGCGTCGTCGTCGGTGAAGACGCCGACGACCTTCCAGGTCGAGCCGCCGAACTTCACGTCGCTGCCCATCGTGAGCCCTTTGAAGCGCACGGTCGCCTGCTTGCCGACGTTGATCTCGCGCGTGCCTGGCGAGAAGCGGCGCCCTTCGACGAAGGTCAGCGTGTTCCGGATCTCGAATGCGAGCGGTCCGACGCCGCGCAGCGGCACGTTGGCCGGCTGGTGGTCGGAGACGCGCGGCAGCGCGATGATCACGACCAGCTCCGGCGACGCCAGCGCGTGGCCGCCGCTGCCCTTCGCCACCTGCGGCATCGCCTGGAGCAGCGGCAGCTGCGTCAGCAGCACGCCGCTGACGGTCTCGGAGGTCGCGCCCTTGCGCAGCAGGATCGCATTGTCGTTCGAGCCGCTCGCGACGAGCGCGCCGTTGAAACCCTGCGCGATCGCCATCGTCATCACGAACACGGCGACGACCATCGCGATGCCCATCGCGGTCATGGCTGCCGTCCCTTTGCGCACGGTCATCGACCGCAGGTTGTAGCTGGAAATGAGACCCATCAGGCCACGCGTCTCAGGGCGTCGACGATCTTCAGCCGCGAAGCCATCGTCGCGGGAATGACCGCCGCCAGCAGCCCGATGAGCGCGCTCAGGGCGAGGCCGACCACCAGGTTCCCGTTGTTGACGCCGAACGCCGGGATGAAACCGCCGGTAAGGCCGAGCGCCTCGCCGTTGATCAGCACGCGCGAGAGCGCCGCGCCGACCGCGCCGCCGACGATCGAGACGAGCAGCCCTTCGCCGACCACGAGCACGAAAATAGTCGCCGCGGGGAACCCGAGCGTTCGCATCACCGCAATCTCGGTCGTCCGTTCGCGGACCGACATCGCCATCGTGTTGCCGGCGACGAAGAGCGTCGTGAGCACGACGGCCAGCGCGACGCTGCCGAGCAGGACGTTGAGGTTACCGAGCATCGAGGCGAACGAGGCGGAGAACGCCTGCTCCGTCTGCGTCTTGGTTTCGTTCGGCGAGTCGGCGAACTTCGCGTCGATCTGGCCGGCGATCTGCGTCGCGCGATCGGGATTGGCAATCTTCGTGACGACCCAGCCGATCTGTCCCTTCGGCGTCGACCGCTCGTCGGCGTACTTCCACTGGAACATCATCGACTGGTTGTCGACCGCGGCGCCGCCGGCCTTGTAGATGCCGCGGATCGTGAAGTCGAAGTCGCGCGATCCGTAGACCGGGATGCCGACCTGCAGCGTCATCCTGTCGCCGACATTGAAGCCGTATTTCTTCGCCAGGCCGTCGCCGACGACGCAGCCGGTGCGGTCGTCGATGAAGGCCTTGCGCTCGTCCGGCGTGAGGATGACCTCGGGGTACATGCGCAGGTAGCTCTCGGGCTCGACCGCGAACTGGCCGAAGAAGTTCTTCGGGTCCTTGTAGATGCCACCGAACCAGTTCGCCCAGGTGACGTCCTGCACGTCCGGCGTGCCCTTGATGATCTCGGCGTACGACGCCGGCATGCTGAAGATCATCGAGGTGGAGCGGATCGTCACCAGGCGCGTCGATGAACTGGCCGCCGACACCGCGTCGAAGCCGTCGAGCACCGCGCGCAGCGCGGAGAACAGGAACACCGCAAGGGCGACGCTGATCATCGTCAACGCCGTACGGCGCTTGCTGCGGCGCGCGCTCTTGAAAATCAGGCCGACGAATTTCATGACATCCTCCTAGCGCTGCACGACCTGCTCGCTTCTAGCGCTGCACGACCTGCTCGACCAGCGTGCCCTTTTCGAGGTGCAGCAGGTGCGAGGCACGCTCCGCCGCGTGCGGGTCGTGCGTGACCATGACGATCGTCTTCTTGAATTCCTCGTTCAACCGCTGCAGCAGCGTCAGCACTTCGCCGGCCGACTTCGCGTCGAGGTCGCCGGTCGGCTCGTCGGCGAGCAGCAGCGTCGGATCCGTGACGATGGCGCGCGCGATGGCGACGCGCTGTTCCTGCCCGCCCGAGAGCTGCCGGGGATAATGTTTGTCCCGGTCGCTGAGCCCGACGATGCCGAGCGCCGTCATCACGTGATCGCGCCGCTGCGCTTTCGAGAGGGTCGTGAGCAGCAGCGGCAGCTCGACGTTCTCGAACGCGGTCAGGACCGGAATCAGGTTGTACAGCTGGAAAATGAAGCCGATGTGCCGCGCGCGCCAGCCGGCGAGCGCGCGCTCGGACAGGCGGCTGATCTCCGTGTCGCCGATCCGGATCGAGCCGCGCGTCGGGCGGTCGATGCCCGCGAGCAGGTTCAGGAGCGTCGACTTGCCGGAGCCCGACGGCCCCATCAGCCCGAGAAAGTCGCCGGCGTCGACCGTGATCGACACGTTCTCGAGCACCGGAATCTCAATGGCGTCGCGCTTGTACGATTTCGTCACGTCGCGCAGATCGATGAGCGGCATGGCGCTATTTTACTTTCACGCGGACGAGGCCGCGGTCGACGAGCGTGGGCGGCGGGTTGAGGACGAGCGCCTCGCCCGGAGCGACGCCACTGGTGACCTCGATCTGGTCGAGCCGTTGGCGGCCGAGCACCACCCGACGGCGCGTGACCGCACCTGCGGCCACCACCCACACGACCGAGGCGCCCCCTTGCTCCGTCACCGTCCCCTTGGGGATCAACACGATCGGAGCGTATACCGCGTCCGGTTGCGGCCTGAGGCCGGCCGGATCCCGATCCGACGCCGACCTGATCGCGACGGCATGAACTTCTTGAAAGGTGACGCTCGCGGTCATTTCTGGTTTCACGTGCGCGTCGGCGTTGAGAATCGTGACACGCACTTCGACGATCGCCTTCGCGCGATCTGCCGACGGAAAAATCTGCCGCAGCCGTCCCTTGTAGACCTGATCCGGGTACGCCTGCAGCTTCACCTCGGCCGGCATCGTCGCCGTCAGCTTCGCGACGCTGTTCTCGCTGACCTCGGTCTGCACCTCGAGCTCGCCGAGATCGGCAATCGTGGCGATCGCGCCGCCCTCGCGCGACGACTGTCCCTGCACACCGAACGGCGACACCGTTTCGCCGACCTCCGCGCGCTTCCTGATGACCACGCCGTCGAACGGGGCGCGGACGTTGGTGTTCTCGAGGGCTTCCTCGGTGACCCGCACGCGCGCGCGCGACGAGGCGATCGCCGCCTCCGCCGATCGCACGCGCGCAGCCGACACCGCAGCCGCGGCCTGCGCCCCCGTCAGCGCCGCATCGGTCGTGATGCCGTCCTTCATGAGCGCGCGTTGACGTTCGTAGCTGCGGTTGTCTTCGTCGCGCGCCGCGATGATCTGCGCCAGCTGCGCTTCGGACTCCGCGACGGCGCGCCGCGACGCCTCGAGCTGCGCGTCGGTGTCGGCGTGCTCGATCTGGGCGAGCACTTCGCCTTTGCGCACGCGCGTCCCCTCTTCGAATTTCAGGCGCGCTAGGCGTCCGCCGGTCTTCACACCGACGTCGCTGCTGTGCCGCGCGACGACGTAGCCGGTCGCGACCAGGACGGGCAGATCGGTCGAGCCGCCCGAGGCGGCGACGACCTGCGTCGCGCGCGCGAGCTCGACTTCGGGGGCCTGCCGCTCGGCGACGTAGGCGCGCGCCCGCGGATACGCGACCACACCCCCGGCGCACAGCACGGCCAGAATGGCCCAGAGCAGCCAGGGACGGCGCGGGGCCGCGTCACGATCGATGCGCAAGCCGGAAAGATCGCCCGCCGGCGAGCCTGAATGAATTGTCACGGGGAAAAACTAACGACTGAACGACCCAACGATCGACGGCTAATTCTCTTCTTCGAACTCTTCTTCTCCCGGCGGTCCGATGCGGGTCGGCGGACGCAGCGCTTCCCGGTAATCGAACATCGGCAGACCGCGCACGTGCAGCGACAGCGAGCACGCCGGCGATTTCTCGTCGACGACCACCGTGACCGGGCTGCCTTCGACGCCTTCGCGAAACGCGACGCGACAACCGCAGGCGAGCCGCGCGTGCGTGAATCCCTTCAACATTGGTCCGATCATACTACAGCAGCGACTTGATCTCTCTCTCGAACCCGTCCTTCGACGACAGCCCCACGTGCTTCGCGCACATCTTGCCGTCCCGCGAAATCACCACGGTGACCGGAATGCCGAACAACGGGCCGTACGCGTCCTGAATCTCGTCGTGATCCAGCCCCTGCAGCACCGGATAGTTCATCTTCATCTGCGCGACGTACGGCTTCAGTTTGGCCTGGGTGTCGTCGACCGACACGCCGACCACCTGCAGCCCCTCCTTGCCGTATTTGTTCTGGAACTCGATGAACCAGGGAATCTCGATTTTGCAGGGCCCGCACCACGTCGCCCAGAAGTCGAGCAGCACGACCTTGCCCTTCAGCGACGCCAGCTTCACGTCCTTGCCGTCGACGTCCTTGAGCGTGAAGTTCAGGTTGGCCGGCTTCGCGTCGGCCGGACAGGACGCTGTCGGGGGCGCGGTCCCCGCTCCGGCGCGATCCCCATCCAGGTCCGGCGACGCGTTCAACGTCAGCAGGGCCAGCGCCAGACAGCCGACCGTCGCAATCACCCATCGCATGCTCATCTTCGAATCCTCGATCCGCAATCCGCAATCGCAATCCTCAATGGAGAGCCTTCTGTACGAAGGAGGCCAACTGCTCGACTTCCTGCCGCGGCTCGCGCGCGACGAGGACGAACGTCCGGTTGCCCACGCACCAGATCTTCGCCTCGTGTCCCAGCACCTCGACGAGCTCGTCGGTCCGCGCCGTCCCGGGCAGCATGAAGAGCGACACGGGCCGCCCCTGATGTCGATACATGATGTGTGCGATCTTGCCTTCGCCGTAGAGACACGGCCGCGACCCCACCAGCTCCAGCCCGGCGCGCGCCGGATCGTCGG
>JAYVYV010000044.1:0-5396 GCA_043783985.1 Acidobacteriota bacterium
GGCTGGGGATCGCGGCGGCGCTGGCCGCCAAAAGCACGCGGATCGAGAGCGAGCCGGTGGGCGCGGTGGTGGCACGCGGCGGCGCCGAGATCGGCTTTCAGCAGATCAGCGAGCTCCGGCCGGTGAAGGGGATCGATATCGTCGGGCCGCTGCCGCCAGGCGCGCAGCGCGTCACCGTGTTCGCGGCCGGCATCGTCTCCGGCGCGAACAGCGCGGCGGCGGCGCGCGAGCTGATCGCGTTCCTGGCGTCGCCGGCGGCGGCGCCCGCGATCGCGAAGAGCGGCCTCGAGCCGATCGCGCCGGGCCAGGCTGTCATCGCCGCACGCGACGCGCCGACCGCGGTAGCCGCATACACGGTGCGGCGTCCATGGAGGCGGTAATGCGCAGACTGCTGGCCGGCGTCGCCACCCTCGCGATCGCGTTCGCCGCGCTGTCGGCGCAGCCGCGGACGCCGCCGAACATCGTCGTCATCCTGGCCGACGACCTCGGCTACGGCGACCTCGGATCCTTCGGCAGCCCCAGCATCCGGACGCCGCGGCTCGACGCGATGGCGGCCGAAGGGCAGAAGTGGACCAACTTTTACGTGCAGCCGGTGTGCTCGCCCAGCCGCGCCGCGCTGCTCACGGGCCGCCTGCCGATCCGATCCGGGATGTACGGCGTCGCCGCCGGCGTCGCGCCGAAAGTACTGCGCGACAACGCCGCGCAGGGCCTGCCGCCCGACGAGATCACCATCGCGGATCTGCTCAAGCCGCGCGGCTACGCCACCGCGATCGTCGGCAAGTGGCATCTCGGGCAGCTCAAGCCGTTCCTGCCGATGAACCACGGCTTCGACTACTGGTTCGGCCTGCCCTACTCGCACGACATGCGGATGACCGTGCCGCGCGACAAGGGATATCAGACCGCGGCCTACTACGATCCGAAGCCCGAGTACTGGGACGTGCCGCTGATGCGCAACGGCGACATCATCGAGCGCCCCGCCGACCACCGCACGCTGACCAAGCGCTACACCGAGGAGGCCATCACGTTCATCGCCGAGAACCGCGGCCGGCCGTTCTTCCTCTACCTCGCGCATTCGCTGCCGCACATCCCGCTCGCGCGCTCGCCGGAGTTTGCCAACCACAGCGCCGGCGGCATCTACGGGGACGTCGTCGAGGAGATTGACGCGAGCACAGGAAGGATTCTCGACGCGCTCAAGGCGGCCGGTGTCGATCGGAACACGCTCGTGGTGTTCACCAGCGACAACGGCCCGTGGATGCCGTTCGGCGCGCACGGCGGCTCGGCGGGGCCGCTGCGCGAGGGCAAGGGCACGACGTGGGAGGGCGGCGTCCGCACGCCGGCGATCTTCTGGTGGCCCGGCACGGTCCGCCCCGCGGTGGTGACCGATATGGGCTCGGCGATGGATCTGTTCGTGACCGCGGCGTCGCTGTCGGGCGCCGCGCTGCCGGCGGATCGGCCGATCGACGGCGTCGATCTGCGCGCTCCGCTCACCGGCGCCGGCCCGAGCCCGCGGCGCATGCTGTTCTACTACTGGGACAACGAGCTCCGGGCGATCCGCAAAGGGCCCTACAAGGCGCACTTCATCACCAGCGGCGCCTACGGCGAGCACGGGCCCCGGCGCGAGCACGCGCCGCCGCTGCTGTTCAACCTCGCCGAGGATCCCGGCGAGCGGCATGACATCGCCGCGGCACATCCGGAGGTCGTCGCGGATCTCGTCCGCGAGGCCGAGGCCCACAGCAAGGCGATGGTCGCGGGCAAGCCGCTGTTCGACGCATTGCTGCCGCCGCAGAAATGAGTGGCTAGAGCACGGCGGCGCCGCTGAAGGCGAACCGCTCGAGCGCGAGGTTCCTGACGACCGCGGTCGTGGACTTCGCCTTGTTCAGCGTGTAGAAGTGCAGGCCGGGCGCGCCCTCGCGCAGCAGCTCCTCGCACTGGCGCGTCGCGTACTCGATCCCGAACTGCGACACCGCCTCGTCATCGTCGCCGCGCGCGTCGAGCTCCGACAGCAGCGCCGCCGGCAGCTCCGCGCCGCACAGCGCGACGAACCGCTTGATCTGCCCGGTGCTGAGGATCGGCAGGATGCCCGGCACGATCGGCACGTGCACGCCCTGCGCCGCGAGGAAGTCGCGCAGCGCGAAATAGTCGCGGTTGTCGAAGAACAGCTGCGTGACCACGAAGTCGGCGCCGTGCTCGATCTTGGCCTGCAGCCGCTGCCAGTCCACCCGCTTGCCCTCGCGGCAGTCGATGTGCCCTTCGGGAAACCCGGCGACGCCGATCGACGAGCCGCCGAACTCGCGAATGTGGCGCACCAGCTGGTACGAGTATTCGAAGCCGCCGTCCGCCTTCACGAACGCGCTCGCGCCCGCCGGCGGATCGCCGCGCAGCGCGAGGATGTTCCTGATGCCGAGCGCGCGGGTCTGCTCCAGCACCGCGGTGGTCTCCGCGACCGTGGCGTTGACGCAGGTGAGGTGCGCCATCGCCGTGATCCCCTGCTCGCGCTGAATCCGATCGACGATCCCGAGGGTCTTGTCGCGGGTGCCGCCGCCGGCGCCGTAGGTCACCGAGCAGAAATCGGGTTGGAGCGCCCGCAGCGCGGGAATCGTCTTCTCGAGCAGGGCCCGTTCCCCGTCCTCGGTCTTGGTCGGGAAAAACTCGAACGACACCACGGGACGACCGGCCAGGCGCGCGCTGGAGAAGATATCGCGGATCAACTGGATCATCCGGTGCAGAGCTAAATATACACTTGCGTACCACGTCATTACGATCATAGAAATCTGGCGGTATCCGGTGAAGAGCATGGGCGGCGAGCGGCTGCTGCGGGCGGATCTTGGCCTGCTGGGCATCGCCTGTGACCGCGTCGTGCACGTCGAGGACGTTCGCGGTCGCGTCGTCACATCCCGCACGCACCCGCGTCTGCTCAGCCATAAGGGATCGATCGGGGCAGACGCGTGTCCTGATCGACGGCCGGCCGTGGGACGGCTCCGTGGACCTGCGCGCGCGCTGCATCATGACCTCCTTCGATCCGGATACGCAGATCCAGGACAGGGACATCACGCACGGCATTTATCAGCGCTTCGAGGGCAAGCTGGGCTCAACTGCTTCGTAATCGCGGGCGGCGCGATTGCAGTCGGTGACGAGGTGAAGCTGGAGGACGCACGATGACGATCCCCTTCGCGTTTCCCCCTCCCTGTTCAACGACTTAGAGGCTGTATCAAAACCCGTAGCAGCGCACGCGGGCGCGGAGAGGACCGCCAGACGGATTACTAGCCACTACGCCGTTAGACCCGGATCTCCGGGCGGTCGAATGGAATGGATTCGACGCCGGCGAGAGCTGCTGAACGCCGGCGAGGAGGCCGCGTTGGCCACCCTGCCGGCGATTTTAGTTTTGGTTGCAGCCCCGCATCATCGCAGGGACGACGGTCCGTGAAAGCTTCGCGTGATTACCGGTGCTTCCGATCGTGCCGCGAGTCGTCGTCGTCGTCGACCGGCTTGAAGTAGTGCTTCGCCACCCACTTCGCGACTTTGCGTCCGAGTTTCGCGCCTTGGACATCTGACTCGCGGTAGTGGACGCCGTTGTACACGCGCGCGTCAATGATTTCCGCTACGATGTCGTCGGTGCTGTCGAAGAAGCGATCGGGATGACCTGTCGCGCCCGTCAGCGTGATCCCGCCAGGCAGACGCTTGGTCCCAAAGAACTCCGCGATCGCGTGCGCGTACGCGGACGTTGCGCATCCATGTGCTGACGGCCACTCCGGGTGGCCGGGCGTGACGATTTGAGGCCTCCAGCTCGAATCCGAATCGGTCGCATCGTTCCCGTCGATGTCGGCATGCTGGATGGCCGTGACCGGCCGCCAGAAATTGAAGTAGTACTTCGAATCCCAACATCCGGCAAACGCGTCCGCCGTCGTGACGTAGGTTTGCGCGAAGAAGCGCGCCGTGTCGGCGATGTTCGCGGTCAGATTCTGATCGATCGCCAACTTCCGCAAATTTCTTCCGATTTGCAATTGCGCGTTGATCAGCCCGTAAAAGAGTCCGATCTCCTGCTGCTCCGCGCTGCGTGAGTTCGGCAGGGTGGAGGCGGCGCCAAAATTCTTAACTTCGTTGAAGTCCCTCGCCCATCGCTTACTTCCGAGCGCCGGCGGACCGTCGACGCGGAATTGATCGGGTGAGAGGATGGCCAACGGTTTGAATTTCGCCATCCACGGCGCGACCGGGCCGGCATACGTCGCGATCGTACCGTCCGCTCCTGGCGTCTTCTGATAGACGCCGGCGTCTAACGGCAGAAAAACGTACGGAACATTTGCGCGGAAGCCGTCGTTCTGGCGCTTCGCGATGAGCCCGTTGGCGGCCGCGAGTCCGACGGCCATGCCGTCGCTTTTCGCCTGACTGTTCGGAATGGCGTTTAACGCGTCGTTGTACGCCGTCGCGAACTGGCTCGCAATCACAGGAAACGATGCGGCCGGATACCGGTTCGCCAGGGTCCTGTAAGCCGCCTCCGCGGCCGCCGCTTCAGGCGATGCACCCGGCGGCACGTTCGCCACGCGCGTCAAAAACGGCGTGAAGCGCCCATCAATCGAGGTGATCGCATCGTAGATAGCGATATGCATGTAGGCGGCAGCGACGCCGGTTTCCGGGTTCGATCGGCCGCCGGCGATCGTCACGCCGATGACCTTGTCATTCCAGTACGTCACTGCGTCTGCTGCGCTGGCAGTGCCGGAGCAGAGCAACAGAAGTGAGATTGAGACCGCGACGCGGTACCGGTTCATCACGTTGACCTCCTTCAGCCGGGATTTCCATTTGGACGTCCCGCACAGGCGGCATTCTACGCCCGCGGCGCGATTGTGCCCATTTTTTGTCGTGCTCCGTTCACCGCCTGTGAAAACGGTCGTCGTGACCCGTTCCAACATGAAATTGGCGGGAACAGGCGCAGTTTCGTGGCATTTCTCGGACACCTCTCCGTCGTTGCTCCGTATTCTTCGCCAGAATCCGTCGGTCAGCCGTCGCCCATTAAGGTCGGGACCGGCAGGCCCAATCCTCTGCAACATCGCCCCGAACAGGCGTCGAGTGATGTGACTTTCCGCCGGCAGCAGCCAGTAGTACCGCGCGTGTTTTACTAAACGCCCGCCAGTTTTGACGAGGCGCTGCTGCAGGCTGGTCAACCACCAGCTATCGACGCGCTTTGGCAGCACCAGCCGCCGCCAGAGGTTCCCGAGGTTGTACGCCAGCACGAGCTGGACGAACGCCTCGGGCTGGAGGCGATCATCGCCGGGCACCTGCGCGCCTCCCGCCACGGACTGAACACTCAGTTCCCGTTGCCCGATCTCCGGCGGCAATCGATCTACAGCCGCCTGGCCGGCTACGAAGACCTCAACGATGCGGCGCGTCTTTCCACCGATCCG
>JAYVYV010000045.1:0-5396 GCA_043783985.1 Acidobacteriota bacterium
TGTGCGCACGGCGCGCTGCGCTCCATTCCATCGAATTCGAGGACGCCCCAGGAGCACGGGGCATTGGCGATATGCATCAGCGTGGAGTATGGATCATCCGCCCTCGGTGCCGTGCCTTGTCACAGCAACCCGACCTCTGGATATAATCGCCCTCGCCATCCTTGAACGCCAGGGTGAACGGCGGCGGTTCGAAACATGGGAAGCCCGATACCGACCGCTCCGCCGGCGCGCATCGCGGACGGCTCTACTGTTCGTGGATGGATATGACGTCGAGCGGGAACAGCGACATCTTCTGGTCGTCCTCCGACGATGGCGGCAGGTCGTGGGCGCCCGCGGCCACGGCGGCCGACCGCCTGCTGAACGTCGATCGGTTCAACCACTGGATGTCGGTCGATCCGGTGACCGGCGATGCGAACATCTCGTTCTACGACACGCGCAACGACACGACCGGCGCTCGCGTCATGACCGACATTTATTTCACGCAGTTGCGCGCCGGTAATGGCTCGTGGCTGTCGCCGAATCTCCGTGTCACCGACGTCAGCTCGAACGAGCACGACTGCGGGGGGCAGTTCCCGTGCGCGGCGATCAACTACGGCAATCAACAGGGGGACTACGCCGGGCTTGTCTCGTTCGGCGGGATTTCGCATCCGATCTGGACCGACAGCCGTAACCAGCGCAATCCGATCGGCGGTTGTCGGACCAACTTCGCGATGGAAGAAGTCTTCAGCGCGGCGATCGCACGGAAACCTTAGCGGCAGGCTCGAAAGAGTTCATGCCGGGCGGATCTCGGCCGCTGGTTGATACTCGAACGGCAAGCCAGCCCGAAAACCGAGATGAAGAAATTCTGCGTCTACCTGCTCGCGCTCTGTCCAGTCCTGGCGCATGGGGAGGGCCACGTTGAACGAGGGACTCTCCCCGCCTCGTGGATCACGGGTGGACCGAACTGCGCGGAGGTGCCCGACTGGCAGGTCCACGCCTACAACGAGAATTTCTACATTCTGCGGGAGTCCGGGTGCACGGATTATGAGAAGCCGTTCGTGTATCTCATCTTCGGCAGCGACAAGGCGCTCGTTGTCGACACCGGTGCGGGAATTCCCGAGACCGCGAGCGTCGTTCAGCGAGTCATGCATGCGTGGCTGGCCGCGCATCATCGCCTCTCGATGCCGCTCCTCGTATGCCACTCTCATAACCACGGCGACCACATCGCGGGCGACAGGCAGCTCGCCGCGCTCCCCGGCGCATCAGTGGCCGGGGTCGAGCTCGACGCTGTTCGGCGTTTCTTCGGCCTGACCAACTGGCCCGACGGGATTGCCCCACTCGATCTGGGCGGGCGGGTGCTCGACGTCATCCCGATTCCGGGGCATCAGGAGGCAAGCATTGCGCTCTACGATCGCGCGACAGGCATTCTGCTCACTGGTGACACGCTCTACCCGGGCAGGCTCTACGTGACCGACATCGACGCGTTCCGTCGCAGCATCGATCGGCTCATCGACTTCACCAAAGACAAACCGATCGCCCACATTCTCGGCACGCACATCGAGCAAAGCGCCACGCCGTTTGTCGACTATCCCCGTGGAACGCGGTACCAGCCCAGCGAACATTCTCTCGAGCTCGGCCGGGGCGCGTTGTTGGAACTGCGGGAGGCGCTCGCCTCCATGTCAGATCCGACGGCGCGTGTTGATTTGCGCGATTTCAGCATCGTGCCGAGGAGATGACACGCGGCGGTCCGCGTCATTGCGGGTTTCCCGCCACACGATGCCTCGCCAGAGTCGACAGCGAGGGTAGAGCGCACGGCGGGATCAATCAGCGTTTTGCGGCCGGCCTCCATCCCGACGAGCGCCAGCGCCGCGGGCGCAGGTCGTCGCTGCGCCACTTCCCACGTTAAATGTACCCGAGGCTGGTGCACTCGACAAGACTGTTTGTGCCGGCGCTTTGTTGCTAAGGTGACCGGACCATGGCGAAACGGGATCATCATCCTCGCCGGCGGCGCGCGGCCCGGCCCAGTGACGCTCCCGCCCGGAGGGAGACACCGGACCGGCGCGGTCTGCTCGATCGCATCCTGGACACTCCGCACCTCGCACACGTGGTCCCTCGACTGCCACCCGAGGTGCTGCACCGCGTCATCCAGCACTGCGGACTCGAGGATTGCGGCGAGCTCGTGGCGCTCGCAACACCGAGCCAGTTGGCCCGGGTATTCGACCTCGACCTGTGGAGCCCAGCGCGACCCGGCCTCGACGACCAACTCGACGCCGATCGCTTCGGCCTCTGGCTCGAAGTGATGATGGAATCCGGCGCCGCCGCCGCGGCGCAGACGATGGCCGGTGTCGATGTCGATCTGGCGATCGCGGCGTTCGCGCGGCACGCGCTCATCTTCGATCCCGCCGCGTTGTCGCCCCTTGCCTCTGGCGACGGAGACGAGATGCCCGCCGTTGACACCTCGCACGGCGGGCCCAGCGCCGACGTCGGCGGGTACCTGGTCGTCGGGCGGCGCACGGATTCGTGGGACGCCGTCGTCGCCATCCTGGGTGCCCTCGACGCGCAGCACCACGACTACTTTCATCGGCTGATGCGCGGGTGCCGGCGCCAGTCGAATTCGGGGCGCGAGCTCGATGGTCTCGACGACCTGCTGCCTGCCGACGAACAGGCGATGTTCGACGTGGCGTTCACGCGGGAACGGCGCCGCGAGCAGCAGGGATACATGACGCCCGCGCAGGCACGCGCGTTTCTCCAGATGTCGCGACAGATCCGGCCCGGGTCCGGCACCACGCCGTCCCCCAACCCGATCGCCCGCGCGTACTTCCGGGCCATCGAATGGACACCCGAGGCGGATACGGCCGGCGCATCTCGCCGTTTACCGATGGGATCAGGCGCACCGTCCGTCGCCGAGGACTCCGCCGACGCGATCGCCGCCATCGTCGATGTCCTGCGCGACGCCGGAATCCTTCCCGAGCCGCCGCGTGCGCGGCTCGACGGACCGCAGGGTCCAGCGCCGCGCCTGGCGCGCATCCAGGCACTCCTGCAGTTCGCCGGTGAGCGCGACCCCGCCGCCTTTTCGATGCGAGGGCAGGAGCTCGCCTTTCTCGCGAACACGATCGCGGCGGGATGTTCCATCCAGGCACGGCCCTTCACGGCGCAGGAGGCGTCGGACGCGGCCGTCGCGACGTGCAACCTGGGTCTGGAGAATTGGCCGCCCGGAACGTCGCTGCCCGAGGACTTTCTCGTCGATCACGATCTGGTCAACGTGTTCCAGATCGGCTGGACGGTGCTCCACGAGCAAGTGTGCATGCGCGCGGCGGAGCAGCTAATCGGCATCCTGAAAGGATTGCGAATCGACGATCGTGAAACCCAGGCTGGACTCAACACACTGCGCGTCGAGATGACGAAACAGCGGCGCGCCGGAACGCCGTGGCGGGCCCGCGATGCGCTGGATGTGATGGCGATCCTCGACATGCCCGCATGGGCCGCGCTGCTCGGATTGATTGACGAATGCCCGGTGATACACGCCGCCATCGGCGGGTCGTCGGCTTCGCGCGCCCGCCACATCAGCGCCACGGCATTCGCGTTCATTTCGGAGAACAGCCAGATCGCGTCCATCCACGCGTTCATGCGGCTGCTGCCGGAGATCTTGCGTCCATAGGACTCGTCTGCTGTTGGTCGGCGCCTTATCATGCGGCGACGGCCTAGGCCTTCGATTCACAAGGCAACATGAACAGGACGCTAAAAATCGAACTGCGCCCCGAACTTGATCAGGCGGGCATCCAGGGTCGACGTCGGGCGCAGCCAGCCCGACCCGTCCCCGTACGTCGTGTTGGGCCACAGGACCGTGCTCCCGTTCAGGAGGTTGTAGATGTCGAAGTTGAACTGGAACCGGCCTCGCGCGGTGCGGACGAGCTTCGTGAGCCGAACGTCGACCTGATTGATCCGCTCGTCGAGGAATTGAGACAGCGGCTGGAGGAGGTCGATCGTCACGGTGCCGACGCCGCCGGAGAGATTGCGGCCGAGCGACGGGGCAATTTGCGCGTTGGTCGCCGTGAACACCGCGCCGTAGTTCGGGCCCGGGAGGCTTTGATAGACCGCGGCGGCCTGCAGGCTCCACGGCAGCGGCACAGACCCGTTCACCTTGAACCGGTGCTGGTACGGGTTTCCGGTCTCGCAGTTGTACAAGTCCTGCGGTGAGTTCACCACGAAACACTGGTTGGCTTTCGAGGTCGTTGCGCCGGGGAATGTCGTGAGCGCGCTGATCGAGTTGCCGCTGTTCCAGCCGCCGGCCACGTTGATCCCGCGCGCAAGGCGAGCCACCAGGTTGACGTCGGCGCCGTTGTAATACTCGGTCTGCTTGCCGTAGTTCGACGCGAGCGTGACGACATTGTCGACCAGTCCGAACTTTGACGGCGTGATGTCGTACAGGCCGCAGATCTGCGCGCCGCTGATCCCGCCCGGCAGGCGTGGGTTGATCGGCGCCGTGATGCAATACGGATCGAAATCGGCCGGCGTCGTCCGGTTGTTGTGGGTGACGGTGAAATTGCCGAAGGTGGTTCGATAGAAGCCGGCATTCATCGCCACGCCCGGCATCAGCTCGTGGTCGATGCTGACCGAGCCCGACCAGCTGAACCCGCGCTTGCCCCATCCGGTAATCCAGTTCGGATCCGGGCGCGTCGCGATTTTCACCTGGCCGAAGCCCTTGTTCGCCATCGGGCCGCACTCGGCATTCGCTTCGACGTTGCGCAGGTCGCAGTCCGGGAAGAAATTGCCGTTGAGATCGTTCCACGATCGACTCGTGTTCGCGACGACGGCGGTCTGCGGGCTGAACGCCGTGCCGAGCCCGTTCGACGCCAGGGACACGTAGCGGCCGAGGCTGACTTTCAGCGCCGTCCGGCCGGTGCCGAACAGATCGTAGGCGAGGCCGAACCGCGGGTCGATGTCGTGCCAGCATGGAATGCAATCCAGCCGGTCGAAGGTATGCGCGTCGACCAGCGGCCCAGACGGCGTATCGATCGCATCGGCGTACACGCGGTGGTACTCGTACCGCAGGCCGAGGCTCATGGTCAGCCGGCGGGTCGTCCATTGATCCTGGGCGAACACGCTCAGATCCGGTCTGATCTTGGCTTCGCCGCCAATCACGGGCGACGCGTATTCCGTGAGCGAGATCGGCGTGCCTGCCCGCATGGTGTAAGTGAACGGCGTGTCGCCGCGAGACGTGTAGGTCGGCCGCGGCAGGCTCTCGTCAGCGGTCATCCCGACTTTGAAGCGGTGGGCGCCGGTGATGTAGGACATCGAGAACCGCTGCTTGAACGGCCGCTGGCCGGTCTCGCTCTGCACCGGCCCGTTGCCGTTGAACGGGAAGCTCAAGGTCGTGTCCCGGTACAACCGTCCGGTCTCGATGCCGGCGCACGAAT
>JAYVYV010000046.1:0-5383 GCA_043783985.1 Acidobacteriota bacterium
TCGCTCGCGCCCCTCGTCATTGATATGAGTGGCGGTCTTCTGAAACACTGAGATCATGAAGGGGCCGCGCACTCGCCGCTCCAGCCGACGTCGAGCTCGCGAAATTAGACCGGCCATGGTGGGCATCCTCGTTCTCTGGCTCCTCCTGGCGCCTGCCTCGCACGTCGCCGCGGGGGCGCACATGGAGGCCGACACGGTGCTGGCTGCGATCAATCGCAGCCGAATCCAGAACGGCCGGCGGCCGCTCTCGCTCGACCCACGCCTGTCCGCAGCCGCCGCGTCCAAGCTGGCGGACATGCAGAAGCGCGCGTACTTCAGCCACGCGAATCCAGACGGCCAGTTTGTCTGGGCGCTGGTGAAACAGCACGGCTGCGCGTACCGCAACGTCGGTGAGAACCTCGCATCCGACTTCGACGACGAACAGCGGCTCGAAGAGGCCTGGATGCGCTCGATCGGGCACCGAAACAACATCCTGGACCGCCACTTCGGCGTGGCCGGGATCGCGGTGTCCCACAAACCTTCGCTGGTTGTCGTGTTGTTCGCCGATTCGTGCAGGTGAAAATGCCCGTGTCTGGCGCAGTCACCCAGGGGCGGAGTCTTTCAGCTGCCTCGTCACCTGCGCGCGCAGTTCCGCTTCGGACGAATGCAGGCTCAAATCCAGACCGCTGTCGAGCAGCCCGTCGATTAAACACCTGATGATGCACGCTCGCGTCAGGGACTTGTGTCCTCGCCTGTGCGCCGCGACCGCGAGTCGATCCAGCTGCCTGACCTGGCGCGCGAACAACACGACCGACACCTTCGACCACGCTTCGAGGTGCACCTTGGGGCGACCCGGCCGCTGCCGGAGCTTCGTCACCGCACGGGCGGGAGACGGGCGCTGCATCGGAATGAAACGGTAGCAGGACTGTTGCCAGCGCAAGCACATCCGTCTCTGTCCGTCGGATCCGCGATCAGCTGAGCGCTGTCGTGGCCGCCCCTGGGGCCGCCTGCTCAGGGCCGCGACGAACAACGTTGACGCGTTATTCCTTCGCGGGTCCTTAGTTGTGGGCGGCCAGGTGACGGCGAATGATGGCGGGAAGATCCGTCGAGCTGATCGATTTCTGGACGAACTCCACACAGCCGGCGGCCAGCGCATACTCCTTGTCGGTCCGGGTCCCGAACGCGGTGACGACGATGACGGGAATATCGCGCGTCGCGAAATTCGCGTGAAGCCGGCGTGTCAGCTCACAGCCGTCAATGGCCGGCAGCTGGATGTCGAGCACGATCATCGCTGGGCGGCAGCTCTTGAGCACTTCGAACGTGCTCAGGGCGTCGGTCGCCTCGCACACCTCGAAGCCGGCCGCTTCCAGCACCCGGCGCGCCAGCCGGAGATTGGTGGCATCGTGATCGACGATCAGGATCGTTGGTTTTGAATCGATCGAATACACCAATGCTTTAAGACATGCCTAAATAGCAAGATCTTCGCCATCGGACGCGGTTATTGCCGGGATCGCAGGAACATCCGCCCCGCCGCCGCGAGCGCCGCCGACAGCGCCGCGCACAGGAAGAACACCGTGCGGACGCCGACCAGCTCGGCAAGGACGCCGGACACCGCCAGACCGAGAATCTGGCCGAGGAAGATCACCGACGCGTTCGTGCTGCCGACGCGGCCGAGCATGTCGGGGGGCGTCTCGCGCTGAATCAGCGTCGAGGCCGGCACCATGATCGCCGCGAAGGCGAATCCGATCGTGAAGGTGGCCGTGAGCGCGGCCGCCATATACGGAACGGCCCCGAGCAGCAGCACGCCCGCGCCGATGCCGGCGAGCCCTCCCACCACCAGGCCGGTGTCGGACGCCTTCTTCCTCCTCGCGATGCCCCGCACGATCTGCGTGCCGATGAGCATGCCGACGCCGACCATGCCGCTCACGTAGCCGAACAACCCGGCCGTCGCGTGCAGCGTGTCGCGCACCCAGAGCGAGATCAGCGGGCCGAAACAGCCGATGGTGAACAGGCCCGCGGCCATGGCCAGGACGAAAAACAGGATCGCCGCGTGGTGGATGATGAACGACCACCCCGCGCGCATGTCGACCCAGATCGCGTGAATGCGGTTGCTCGACGAGCCGGCCGGCGGCAGCAGCGACGCCGGCCGCACGATCGCGACCGACGCAATCAGGGCCGCCGACACGAGAAAGCTGGCGACGTCGATCTCGTAGCACACCCGCGGCGTGAACCGCGCGACGATCGCTCCCGCGGTGGCGGGACCGACGATGCGGCTGCTCATGAACGCGATCTGCATCAACGCATTCGCCGACATCAGCCCGGCCGTCGGCACGTGGGACCGGATCGTCACCGTCTGCGCCGGGCCGAAGAAGGCCGAGACGCAGCTCAGGGCGGCGAGCACGCCGTAGACCTGCCACAGCGATGTCGCCGGGATCAGCAGCAGCGCGAGGCCGGCGCGAAGGAGGTCGCTCGCGATCAGCGTCGGCTTGATCGGCCATCGATCGACGAAAACGCCGGCCACGGGACCGACGAATACGATCGGGAGCATGTAGGCGATCTGCAGACCCGTGAGCTGCGCCGCCGTGCCGTGCATGCGGAACGACACCACGGCGATGACGGCGAACAGCGCGAGGAAGTCGCCGAACAGGCTGACGACCTGCGCGCACCAGACGCGACGCATCACCGGGATGCGCAGCACATCGCGGAACGACAGGAGGACAGGCGCCGGCACCGCCGCGGCCGCTGTGGACATGGGGATGCGATATTCTAGCGCCGGGCGCGTCAGAAGCTGAGGTTGCCAATCGCGCGCGATTGCGCGATCATGGGCTTCCCCCAATGGTGAACGACAACCGCCGCGGTTCGGCGCCCAAAGGCAAAGAGCTGATCTCCCTCGCCCAGCAGTTGGCGCGCGACGCCGAGCATCACGCGATCCTCTCCGCGTCGCTGGCGAGCCAGGCCGACCGCCTGATGGTCGCGGGCCTCCGGCTGCTCGACCCGCCGCGCCCGACCGTAGCGCGCGCCGTCCGCCCGCGACTCTGACCTGCGCCTTCCGTGTAGAATCCAAGCCATGCCCCTTCGCTGCTCCGCGGCGCTCCTCCTCGCTCTGGCCGCCGCTCTGACCATGAGCTGCGGCGGCATCGTGGATCCTTCGAAAAACATCGTCGAGTCGTTCGCGGGTACGGTCCAGCCGGGGGGCGGTAACGCTCATGCGTTCTCCTCGTCCAAAACCGGGGAGCTCGCCATCAAGGTGGTGACGCTGACTCCCGCGTCGCAGCCGGTGATCGGCGTGCGGTGGGTGCAGGGCGATGGCACGAACTGCGGCGGCCTGCTCCAGGTCAACCAGTTCGCGACCTCTGGGACGACGGCGATTTCCGGTCAGATCATTTCGGGATCGTACTGCGTCATCGTCTACGACTCCGTGGGCCTGACCCAGCCGTCCAACTACTCCATCACCGTTTCTCACCCCTGAGCCCGCGCGTGTCCGCGCTCGACGAAAAGATCGACGATCTGTACCGGCTGCCGCTCAGCGCGTTCACCGGCGCGCGCAACGCGCTGGCGAAAACGCTGAAGGGCGACGAAGCCACGCGCGTCCGGACGCTGGAAAAACCGACGGTCGTCCCATGGGCGGTGAACCAGCTCTATTGGCGCGCGCGGAGCACGTACGACCGGCTGATGAAGAGCGGCGACAAGCTGCGCGCGGTGCAAATCGCGGCGCTCGAAGGACGCGACGCCGACGTCCGCGCGGCCGGCGACCTGCATCGCCGCGCCATCAGCGAGGCGGTGGCGGAAGCCCAGCGGCTCGCCGCGCCGGCCGGTACGAAACCGGGCGCCGACGCGCTGGCCCGCACGTTCGAAGCGCTGTCGCTGGCGACACGCTCGCCCGGGGTGCCGGGACGGCTGACGTCGATGCTCCAGCCCGCCGGGTTCGAAGCTCTGGCGGGAATCACCGGTATCAACGTGAGAGGCCCGAAGCCAGCAGTCAGAAACGGCAGGCCGGATCTCGTGAAGTCGGACGGCGAACCGAAAACCCCCAACGCCGAACGACCAACCCCGAACGATGAACGACGAAGGAAGGCCGCCGCGCAGGTCGCCGCCAAAGAGGCGGCCGAACAGAGAAAACACGACGCGGCCGTGAAAGCCGCCGGAGCGGTCCTGGCGCGCGCGGAGGCGGTTGAAAAGAGTGCGCGCGACGCCTGGGAGCGCGCCCACGACAATCTGCTCGACGCGCGGCGTCGGCTCGCCGACGTCAAGTCAAACGTTCGCAATCTGAAATCTGAGCTCTGAACTCTGAAATCCCTTCACCGCGGCGAGCTCGTCGATGAACGCCGGATCCCCGACGCACTCGACCTACCTGACCTGCCCGACCCACCCGACCTACCCGCGCCCCACCGCCTTCTCTGCCGTGTTACTGTCACCCCATGTACACAACCGTCCTGGCTGTTCATTCCTGGGTCCGCTGGATTGCGCTGATCGCCGTGGTCGGCACCACGCTGGCCGCGGTGCGCGGGAAGGTCGCCGGCTCGAGCTCGCTGGCCGATCGCTGGGGCCTGGTCGCGATGATGATGCTGGACATCCAGCTGCTGCTCGGCCTCCTGCTGTATTTCGTCGTCAGCCCGAACATGAAGGCGATTCTCGACAACTTCGGCGGCGCGATGAAAGATCCGGCGCTGCGCTTCTGGGCGGTCGAGCACACCGCGTCCATGTTTGCCGCCATTGCGCTCGCGCACGTCGGACGCGTCCTGGCGCGCAAGGCCGCCACCCCCGCGTCGAAGCGCACGCGGCTGCTGATCTGCTTCGGCCTGGCGATGGTGCTGATCATCCTGGGGATGCCGTGGCCGGGTCGGCCGGGCGGCCGCGTGTTGTTCAGAGGGTTATGATCCTCAGGCTGATCTCGGCGTGGATCTCGCAGTGGGCCGCGGAAGTCGGGTCGCTCTCCTGGCTCGCCGTCGCGCTGGTCGCCGCGGTCATCGAGGTGACCCTTCCGCATTTTGGCTGCGCCTTCATCAGCGCCGGCGCCGTCGCCGCGGCGGCCGCGGCTTTCCTCGGCTTCGGCGTGGCGGTGCAGATCGGCACGTTCGTCGCGGTGATGACCGTGTCGCTCGTGGCGCTGCGCGCGAATCTGCTCGGTCGCCTGGCCGGCGGCGGCGTGCCGTCGCGCACCGAGCCGCTCGTCGGCCGGCACGGGCAGGTCACCCACGACATCGACCCGACGCTGGGCACCGGCCGCATCAACGTGGGCGGCGAAGATTGGGCCGCTCGGTGCGCGGACCCGCTCCCTGTTGGCACCAAGATCCGTGTCGTCGCCGCCGACGGCATCGTGCTGGAGGTTACGCGCGCATGATTCCTTTCAACACCATCGTCCTGTTCGGCATCGCCTTCTTCCTGCTCGTGGTCCTGATGCGGA
>JAYVYV010000047.1:0-5381 GCA_043783985.1 Acidobacteriota bacterium
GCGAACCTGCTGAAACGCCACCCGCCCGCATCACATGCGCGATCTGCGGTAGTGCCCGCGTCAGCCGGACCGTCTGGCGGCGCGCAGCGCCCGTGCCGCCGCGCGGTTCAAGTCTCGATCGAAACTCGAAAACCGGGTCTCGGACCGCGCGTCTTCGCGCGCGACACCAAGGAATGTCGCCAGCTGGATGCTGTCGCAACCGCGGAGCCCGTAGCGTTCGGCAAGCTCCCCGGCGGCGCGGCACAAGGCGACGGTGGGGTCGACGACCGCAAACTTCGACCAGTCGGCATCGAAGTCGCGCTTCACGGCCAGAAACATCGCCGGCGTGAGCTTTCCGTCACGGCGGTGGCGGGCAAACGCCGCGCGAGCCTCGGCGTAGGAAACCGCGGACGTCGCTCCCGTATCCGCCTCGCCGAGATCCTGGCGAACCTCGTCGCTCCCACGCTCCTCGACATAGAGCTTGACGAGGCTGCTCGTGTCCAGGTAGAGCGTCATCAGCGGCGATCTTCAATCACGATGTCAGAGAGGAGCTTCCCTGTGTTCCGCGGCGGATTCTTCGAACCCGTGGGCTTGCCCCCGCTCCAGTGAGCACGGCCCTCTGCCACCATCTTGTGCAGCCACGCCAGATCGTCCCGCACCTCGACCGGCGCGAGCGTTGCGATCGGCCGTCCCCGCTCGGTGACCGTCAGACGCGCACCGGCGCGGACGCGCTTGAGATGATGACTGAGCCGGTTCTTCAGATCGCGCACGCCCACTGAATTCATGATGCCCTCCTTGTAGCCACAATTATACTACGATGTAGCCACCATGAGCCTGGCCGTCAGCCGAGCCAACATCGAGCGGGTCTACCCCGTCATCGCGCCGCACCTCCGGCGCACGCCCGTCGTCACCGTCAGCGGCGCCGACTTCGGCCTGTCGCCGTTCTCGATCACGCTCAAGCTCGAACAACTCCAGCACGCCGGCTCGTTCAAGACGCGCGGCGCCTTTGCCAACCTGCTGACCCGCCATCCGCCAAAGACCGGCGTCGTCGCCGCGTCCGGCGGGAATCACGGCGCCGCCGTCGCCTACGCCGCGATGACGCTCGGCCTGCCGGCGCGCATCTTCGTGCCGACGGTCTCCTCGCCGGCCAAGATCGACCGCATCCGCTCGTACGGCGCGGAGCTGACCGTCGTCGGCGAGCGCTACGCGGAGGCGCTCGCGGCGAGTCTCGAGTGGAGCAAGACCTCCGGCGCGATGCCGGTCCACGCGTTCGATCAGATCGAGACGCTGACGGGACAGGGGACGCTCGCCCTCGAGCTCTCGCAGCAGGCGCCGGAGCTCGACACCGTGCTCGTCGCGGTCGGCGGCGGCGGGCTCGTCGGCGGGATCGCCGCCTGGTACGAATCGAAGACGCGCGTGATCGCCGTCGAGCCCGAAGGCGCGCCGACACTCGCCGAAGCGTTGAAGGCCGGGGCGCCGGTCGACGCGCCGACGGGCAGCGTCGCGGCCGACTCGCTCGCGCCGAAGCGCGTCGGCGAGCTGATGTTCCCGATCGCGCAGGCGCACGTCGATCGCGTCGTCCTCGTGACCGACGATGCGATCAGGGCTGCGCAGCGGATGTTGTGGGAAGCGCTGAGGCTGGTCGTGGAGCCCGGCGGCTGCGCGGCGTTCGCCGCGGTACTCTCGGGCGCGTACCAGCCGGCGCAGGGAGAGCGAGTCGGCGTCGTCGTCAGCGGCGCCAACACCACCGCCGTCACGTTCTGAGCCTGGAATTCGGTCAATCGTCGGGGCCGACCCGCGCGTCGTCCCGGGCGGACACATGGGTCCGCCCCTACGGGCGACGCAACCGCGCGAGAATCTCCGCCGCCCGTCGTCCCGCGGCCTCCGTCGTCACGACGCGTTCGGGCCACGTGCGCGTGTAGCCTTCCGACGCCCATTTCTTCGTCGCGTCGATCCCCATCTTCCCGCCGTACGCCGGCAGATCCGCAGCATCGTCGAGATCATCGACCGGGCCCTTGGTCATCTGGACGTCGCGCAGCGGATCGTAGTGCGTGCCGACGATCCAGGCGACCTGGCTGAGATCGTGGACGTCCACGTCCTTGTCCACGACGATGATCGTCTTCGAGAACATCAGCTGGCCGAGGCCCCAGAACGCGTTCATGATCTTGCGCGCATGGCCGGGATAGCGTTTGTCGATCGACACCAGCACGAGGTTGTGGAAGATCCCCTCGGCCGGGAAATGCATGTCCTGGATCTCGGGCAGGGTCTTGCGGATCATCGGGAGGAAGATCCGCTCGCTGGCGAGGCCGAGATAGTAGTCCTCCATCGGCGGCACGCCGACGACGGTCGTCAGGTAGGTCGGTTTCTTGCGGCGCGTGATGCAGGTGATGTGGAACACCGGGAAGTCGTCGGGCTGCGAGTACAGGCCGGTGTGATCGCCGAACGGTCCTTCGCGGCGCCGCTCGCCCGGCTCGACGTAGCCCTCGAGCACGATGTGCGAGCTGGCCGGGACTTCGAGATCGACGGTGACGCACTTCACGAGCTCGATGCGCTTGCGCGACAGGAAGCCGCCGAGCAGCAGCTCGTCGAGCCCTTCGGGCATCGGCGCGGTCGCGCAGTACGGGAGGACCGGCTCCGCGCTGAGCGCGACGGCGACCTCGAGCCGCTTCCCCATCTTCTCGGCGACGCGGTGATGCTGCGCGCCCCCCTTGTGCCGCTGCCAGTGCATCCCGGTGGTGCGGCCGTCGTACACCTGCATGCGGTAGGTGCCGATGTTGCGCATGCCCGTTTCGGGGTCCTTCGTGAACACCAGCGGAAACGTGATGTACTTCCCGCCATCGTCGGGCCAGCACTTGAGGATCGGCAGGGCGTCGAGCGTGCCGTTCCTGTCGACGATCTCCTGGCAGGGCGCGTCCTTCACCGTCTTCGGCATCAGGTCGCGGAGGCGGCCGACCATCGGCAGCATCTTCAGCGCGTCCATGATGCCGGCGGGCATCTGCGGGGTCATCAGCTCGTCGATCTCCTTCGCGAGATCGTCGAGCGTGTGGACGCCCAGCGCGAGACACATGCGCTCGTTCGAGCCGTAGACGTTCGAAGCGACCGGAATGTCGTAGCCGGTGGGCCTGTCGAACAGCAGCGCCGGCCCGCCGCCGGGCGTCTTGCAGACGCGGTCGGTGACCGCGGCGATCTCGAGATCGGGGCTGACAGCGTCACCGATCCGCGCGAGCAGCTTGCGTTTCTCGAGGTCGGCGAGGAAGTCGTTGAGGTCTGGGTACATATCCGCTCGGCTAAAGCCTTCGCGCTACATCGTAGCCTTCGCGCTACATCTTATCGGTTATCGCCTGCGCGAGAGCGAGCGCGCGGCGGCCAGCTTCACCGGTCACGCGCGGCGGGCGGCGCGACACGATCGCGTCGACGAAGTCGGCCAGCTCGCGCGTGAGCGGCTCCTCGTGCGGCACGTCGATCTCGCCGCCCTCGATCGCCGGCTTGCCCTGAGTCCCGTCGAAGGGCGCAGGGCCGCGGCCTTTCACCAGGCGATAGACCTCGACCTTCTGCGTGGCGTAGTCGATCGACACGTAGGCGGACGGCTGAAAGAACCGGATCTTCCGCACGCGATCGCGGCTGATGCGGCTCGCGGTCAGATTGACGATGCAGCCGTTCGCGAAACGGAGGCGCGCGTTGGCGATGTCGACGCGGTTGGTGATGACCGGCACGCCGACGGCCTCGAGCGACTCGACATCGGAGTCGACCAGCGACAGCACGACGTCGAGATCGTGAATCATCAGGTCGAATACGACGTCGATGTCGAGGCTGCGCTCGGGGAAGGCGCCGAGCCGATGGACCTCGATGAAGCGGGGATCGGTGATCAGCTCCCGTGCGGCGGCGAGCGCCGGGTTGAAGCGCTCCGTGTGCCCGACGGCGAGCACGACACCGGCATCCGCGGCCGCCTCGATCAGCTGATCGGCTTCCTCGAGCGTCCGCGCCATCGGCTTCTCGACGAGGACCGGGACGCCGGCCTCGAGAAACGGCAGCGCGATGTCGCGATGAAGCTCGGTGGGAACGGCGATCGTCACGGCGTCGACGTGGCCCAACAGCTCGCGGTGGTCGAACACGGCCCGCGTCCCATTGGCCGCCGCGACCTCCACGGCGCGCGCCTGGTTCGTATCGACGAGCGCCACGAGCTCGACACCGGCCAGCGAAGACAGAATCCGAGCGTGATGCTTGCCGAGATGTCCGACGCCGACGACCGCGACCCGCAGCGTCATCGCCGTGACCACGAAGACACGAAAGCACGAAGACGCACACGAACAGGACAACAGGGGTTTTCTTCGTGTTGTTCGTGTTTTCGTGTCTTCGCGGTTCCGGCAGGTCTTTTCATCCGCGTGTTCCTGATCGGCCGACGATGCAGATGCCCGCCTCGTCGGCGGCCTTTACGATCGCGTCGCCGTCGATCATCAGCGTCTTGCCCGCGTCCACCGACAGGATGGTCGCGCCCGCGGCGTTCATCGCCGCGATCGTCGAGACGCCGACGACCGGCACGTCGAACCGCATGTCCTGATTCGGCTTGGCGACCTTGACGATCCGCGCGCCGGCGCCGGCGAGCTGGCCGGCGCGAGCGATCAGCGCGTCGGTCCCCTCCATCGCCTCGACCGCGACGACGGCCGCCGACTTCACGGCGATGGTCTGGCCGATGTCGAGGCCCGCGATGGTGTCGGCAATCCGATAGCCGAACGCGAGATCCGCCCGCTCCTCCTCGCCCGGCGCGCGGCGTGTGAGCACGCCTTCGCGCGCCAGAAGCGGCGCGAGAAACGCCGTCGAGTCCAGCAGCTCGATCCCCTTGTCGCGCATCGCGTCGGCAATGCCGCCGATCAGGCCGTCAGTGTTCCTGGTTTTCAGCCGCATCAGCACGCCGAGCAGCGTGGCGTCGGCGCTCGCCATCACCGAGAACAGTTTGGCGTGCTTCACCTGCCCCGCCATCACGGCCTGCGTCACGCCCGCGTCCGTGAACAGCTTGATCAGCGTGCCGAGCTGTCCGAGCGAGATCCAGTGGAAGTCGGCGGCAGGCGGGCGGGCGGCGAGGTCGGCGAGCTCGGGAAAGGTTTCGTCCGTCAGCGCGACGACGGTGACGTCGTGGCCGAGGCCGCGCGCCGCGTCCAGGACGAGGAACGGAAAACGTCCATTCCCGGCGATGAGGCCTACACGCATGACTGAAGACTGATGGCTGACGCTACTCGTCCGCGACCACTTCCTCGGCGCGGCGCGACGCGCGGCGCAGGATCACGCCGCGCTGCGACGAGCGGATGAAGTCGATCAGATACTGCACTTCCGGGCAGGCGAGCGACTGGTCCTGCTCGATCTGCTCCAGCGCGCGGGTGGTGTTCAGCTTGGACTGAAGCAGGTAC
>JAYVYV010000048.1:0-5378 GCA_043783985.1 Acidobacteriota bacterium
ACGCCACCCGTACGACGTCGAGCAACGCGGTCGGCCTCTTCGACTTCCCGGCGTTGCCGCCTGGGACGTACACGGTGAAGAGCGAGCTCGAAGGTTTCAAAACCGCGACGCGCGACGTCGAGTTGCAGGTGCAGCAGACCGCGCGCGTCAACTTCACGCTCCAGCTGGGCACACTCGAAGAAACCGCGACCGTGACGGGGATTTCGCCGCTGGTGGAAACCTCGAATGCGACCATCGGCACCGTCATCGAGAACAGACGCATCGTCGAGCTGCCGCTCAACGGCAGGAACTATCTCTCGCTCGTGGCGTTGAGTCCAAACGTCAGCGCCGACTTTGCCGATGGGGGTCAGTCGGGTACCCGCCAGGGCGGAACCCGCTCCAACCAGCAACTGTCGATCTCCGGGCAGCGCCGCGAATTCAACTACTACACGCTGGACGGCGTCGACAATACCGACGTCAACTTCAACACCTATATCTTCCTGCCGTCGGTCGACGCGCTCGAGGAATTCAAGGTGCAGACCGGCGTCTACTCCGCCGAATTCGGGCGCGAGGCGAGCCAGGTGAATGTGGTCACGAAATCGGGCTCGAACAATCTGCGCGGAACGGTCTTCGAGTTCCACCGCGACGCCGCGCTGGACGCCAGGCCGTACGCCTTCACCGCGGCGCAGGCCGTGGCTCCGAAGGCGCCGTTCAAATGGGATCAGTACGGGTACACGGCCGGCGGCCCGGTCTGGAAGAACCATTTGTTCTTCATGTCGAACTTCGAGGGATACAAGGACAAGAAACAGTTCCAGCTTCCCTATAGCGTGCCGTCCGCGGCGATGCGGAGCGGCAACTTCTCGGAACTGCTGGCCAACCTCGGAGCCATCAGCGCACAGACGGGACAACCCACCGGAATGATCGTCGATCCGACGCAGTGCACCGTCGTTGGCACGACGCGGACCTGCAATCCGTTCGCGGGCAACATCATTCCCTCGAGCCGCCTGAACGCCATCTCCAAGAAGTTGCTCGAGTTCTATCCGGAGCCCAACAGCGGGACGGGAGGACTGACCAACAACTATCTCTCGCTGCAGGATCGCGTCATCGACAAAACGCAGTACACGCAGCGGATGGATCTGGTCCAGAGCTCCGCCTCGGCCTGGATGGGCCGCTACAGCTACGGCAAGGAGAACGAGGTGTCGCCGGCGCTGAAGCTGACCGGCACGAAGCTGGACACGCGGGTTCATCAGGTCGCGCTCGGCAACACCCGCACGCTGACGTCGACGCTCGTGAACGAGTTCCGGTTCGGCTACAACTACTTCTTCAACACGTTCGGACGCGAGCTGTCGTTCGAGCGCGACGTGGTCAAGGAGCTGAACATCCCCGGCATCTCGCTGAATCCTCCCGAGGCCTGGGGGATTCCGGCAATCAGCATCACCGGTTTCAGCACCTTCGGCGACAGCACCGAAGGGCCGTACACGAACCGGAACCGCGCGTTCGAGTTCAGCGACAACGTGACGTGGATTCGAGGGCGGCATTCGTTCAAGGCTGGCGGCAGCATCCGGTATGACATTTACAACCAGGTGGGCAACCAGTTCGCGCGCGGTAATTTCCAGTTTCAGAACATCGCAACAGGCTACGCCTTCGCCGACTTCCTGCTCGGCTACCCGCAGCAGGATGAATCAGCGGTGGCGCTGGCGGTGACGAAGTTCCGCGCGCTCAGCCAGGCCTATTACGTCACCGACACGTGGAAGGTCCGCTCGAACATGACGCTCGATCTGGGCCTGCGCTACGAATACACGCCGCCGTGGCTCGATGAGAACGGCACGTTGATGAACGCGTCCCTCCCCTGCCACGACACGACGCCGAACGTGCAGAATCTCGCGTGCCACCCGACGCTAGTGCGCATCGGCTCGGGCGACGTCTACGAGGGTACCGTGCTCCGATTCGCGCCGAACATACAAGTGGCTCGTGACGGCCGGCTCGGCGATCGCCTTGTGTTCGACGACAAGAAAAACTTCGCGCCGCGGATCGGATGGGCGTGGAACCCGAGCGAGAAATGGTCGTTCCGGGCAGGCACCGGCATCTTCTACATGCAGGATACCGGGAACCCGCGGTTCGACATGGCGCGCAACCTGTCCGGACGCCGTCGTGACAACACGCTGCTGCTCACGCCGGATCTGACGCTCGACGTCCCCTTCAGAGGCGGCAGCGGGACGGCGAACGTCTGCGGCGTGGCGCCGCCGTTGGTGTGCCTGTCGAACGTCTACGTGCTGGGCAACATGCCCGATCGCAAGACGCCGTACATGTTTCAGTATCTGTTCAACGTCCAGCGCGAGCTCGGCTCCTCGACGGCGCTCGAAGTCGGCTACCTCGGCTCGCACAGCTATCGTCTCGAGCGGATGTTCGACTGGAACGAAGCGATTCCCGGTGTGATCGGCCTCAACCAGACCAGAAAGCCGTATCCGGAATTCACGAAGGTCCAGGAAGTCGGCAACGTCGCGGAGGCCAAGTACAACTCGCTGGCGGTCAAGCTCACGCGGCGGCTCCATCAGGGACTCTCTGTGCTTGGCGGCTATACGTTCTCCAAATCGACGGACAACGGCAGCGGCATCCGCACGCTTGGTGGCGACACGCTGTTCCCGCAGAACAGTTTCTGTCTCGACTGCGAGTGGGGCTTGTCGGTCTTCGACGTGCGCCATCGGTTCGTGTCGTCGATTCTGTACGAGTTGCCGTTCGGCAGCGGCAAGCCGTTCATGCAGACCGGCGTCGGCGCCGCAATCTTCGGTGGCTGGCAGCTCAGCACGATCATCTCGAAATCGAGCGGCTTTCCGAGAACGGCGTACGTCGGCACTGACAGGTCGAACACCGGCGGCGGCCAGGATCGTCCGAACGTTACTGGAGCGGATCCGATCCTGCCGGGCGATCAGCAGACGATCGCGCGGTGGTTCAACACCGACGCGTTCGTGCTGAATGCGCTGGGCACGTTTGGCAATGCCGGCCGCAACACGTTCTTCGGTCCGGGCATCACCAATGTGGACGCGTCGATCATCCGGAACTTCCGGCTGGCGAACAACACGCTGCAGTTGCGGCTCGAGGGGTTCAACGTGTTGAACAACCCGATCTGGAACGACCCGAACACGACGCTGACCAGCCCGCTGTACGGCACGATCAACACCACGAGAAAACCGATGCGGGAACTGCAGCTCGGTCTGAAGTTCGTGTTCTGATTCCACGTGCGTCGAGAGTCGCGCGCCGACGCGACCTGCCTCAGAACGCCAGCATGTGGGTGTATTTGAGGATGATCCCCCGCCCGGTATTGACGGGCGTGGTCTGATCCGTCAGCCGCTGCTCGTTGTAGACCGCGAACAGGTCGCTCAGCGGACGATGAATCAGGTCGAAGCGGACGTTGGCGCTCCACTGCTTCAGATCGGTGTTGTATTGCAGCAGCGTGTCCAGAAACGTCCGCGTGCTGAACGCGTAGCCGACGCGCGAGGTGAGGAGGTTGGTCACGAACGCGTGCATCGGAAACGGCAGGTCGATGTCGTTGCGTTGCAGCGCCATGTCGATCGTCAGGTGGTACGAGGGCCTGACGATGAGGCCCGCCTTCGAGGTCTTCTGAGTGCCGTTCCAGAATCCTCCCACGGTGATGAACGCCGATCCCGACACCTTCCGGCTGTGGTTCGTCTCGAGCTCCAGATAGTATTCGTTCCATCCGTAGCCGCCGGGCGCGAAGCGCTGATCCGGCCGGATTTTGAACGGGGCGAGGATTCGCTCGAACCGCCCGTTCCACGCGGCCTCCACGTAGCCGCCGTTCTCGAGGAAGAGGCCGTACCCGAAATGATTGGTATGGGTCATCTTGACGTTGAACTGATCCGTGTAGATATTCGAGCGCGTGTGGGGATGCAGCTCGCGGATGCCGACCTTGCGCAGCGCGTCCGGGCGGCTCCGGACGCCGAAGTCCACGAAATTCTTGCGTATCCCTGTCCGCTTGATGAACCCGATGTCGTCGCGGAAGTGATCGCCGACGCTGAGCAGCGAGTACTGGGCATGCAGGCGGTTGTTGTTCAAGGCCACCGAGCCTTTGCCCGCCCATTCCCGGTCGGCCACGCCGGGCGTCGCCGACTTGGTCAGGAAGCCGTTGAAGCTGAGCGCACGCCGGAAGCGGAAGTTCGCGTCGACGCCGGCGACCGTGTTGCGATCGGTTGACAGGCCGCTCGACTGTCGGGAGAGAAAAATCGCGCCGACGTCGGAGTTGCGCAGAATGTCGCGCCGCCCGCGCAGCACCGTGTAGTGGTCGCCGTCGCGGCCATCGGTCGACTGCGTGTGAATGGTCATCGCCCCGACGCCCGTGCCTTCGACCCGTCCGGTCAACCTGCCGCCGGCGGCAATCGGGATTTCACGGCCGGTGTCGGTCAACCCGATACGCCGCGAGAAAAACAGCAATATGTCTTCTTCGGGCGCCGAAAACCGTGTGCCGCCGACGCGCGACTCGCGCGGGATGTCTCCGAAGTAGAACATCCCGGAATTCTCGAGGAAGAACTCGCGTTTCTCGGGAAAGTAGAGGCTGAACTGCGTCAGGTTCACCTGCTGCTCGTCGGCCTCGGCCTGGGCGAAATCGGGCTTCGCGGTGACGTCCAGTGTGAGCGACGGCGTGACGCCGTACTTCAGGTCGAGCCCGCCATGCGCGCCGGCGTCGAACGACCCGCCGCCCACCGGCCGCGTGGAATTCATCGCGACCCACGGCTTGAGGCGCAGGTTGCGGCCCCGGCTCGCATCGGCCAGCCCGGTCAGCGTGCCGGCCAGGCTCGCCCGGTACAGGTTGTAGACGCGCGGTACGGGCGACCAGTAGTCGGTTTCATTCTTGCGGCGGATGCGGCGGCTGAAATTCACGCCCCAGATGCGATCGGCGCCGCGCTCGAAGCGGAGCGTCTTGAACGGGATCCTGATTTCGGCCGTCCAGCCGTCGGCATCGCGCCTGGTCGCGACGGTCCAGACCGCGTCCCAGCTCGTGTTGACGTCGCGCCCTTCGTTGGCGATCTGCGCGTCGGACTTCGCGCCGGCGGCGTTGGTGACGAACACGAACCCGTTGCGCCGGTCCGCGAACGTGTCGAGAATCACCTCGAACGTGTCCTGCTCGCCCGCGGCGAAGTCTTTCCGGATGTCGTTGATGATCACGGCGGACGCATCCGCGTCGTGGCAGACGACGCCGATGTAGAGCGCGTCGTGGTCGAAGGCGAGGCGCACGTCGGTCTGCTCCGTCGCTGGCTCCCCTTCGTGCGGCTCGGCCTGGATGAACCCGGCCGCCGGCTGCGCGGTGCGCCAGACCGCTTCGTCGAGCGCGCCGTCGAGGGTGATCGGCGCGAGAGTTTCCACCGCGTTCACGACGCGTCGGCCAT
>JAYVYV010000049.1:0-5375 GCA_043783985.1 Acidobacteriota bacterium
GTCCTTGATGCCGGGAATCGTCTCGATCACCGACAGCTCGAAGACCGACTGCGCGTTGTCGGTGACCGGGCCGTAGGAGTCGACCGCGATCGTCACCGGGCCCATGCCCAGGAACCCGAACGCCACGAGGCCGAAGGCGAAAATCTGCGGCGCCAGCATCAGCGCGGCCAGGCCGAACGTGCTGATGACATACGCGCTGCCCATCAGCGCCACGATGCTCAGGCCCAGCCAGTAGGCGCTGAAGTTGCCCGCCACGAAGCCCGAGAGGATGTTCAGCGAAGCGCCGCCCTCACGCGACGAAATCACGACTTCCTTCACGTGGCCCGATTCGGTCGACGTGAACACCTTCACGAGCTCGGGGATGATCGCCCCCGCCAGCGTGCCGCAGGTGATCACGGTCGACAGCTTCCACCAGAGCGTGCCGTCGCCCAGATCCGGGACGAGGAAGAAGGAGACCGCGTAGGTGATCGCCACCGAGATGAACGACGTCAGCCACACGAGCGACGTCAGCGGCGCCTCGAAGTTCATCTTGTCGACGTGCTCGTACCGTCCCTTCGCCACCGCCTCGTTGATGAAGTAGGAGAGGCCGCTCGCGATGATCATCGCGATGCGCATCACGAAGATCCACACCAGCAGCTGCACCTGCACGTGCGTGTCGTGGACCGCGAGCACGATGAACGAGATCAGCGCGACGCCCGTGACGCCGTAGGTTTCGAAGCCGTCCGCGCTGGGGCCGACCGAGTCGCCCGCGTTGTCGCCCGTGCAGTCGGCGATCACCCCCGGGTTCCGTGCGTCGTCCTCCTTGATGTTGAAGACGATCTTCATCAGGTCCGACCCGATGTCGGCGATCTTCGTGAAGATGCCACCCGCGATGCGCAGCGCCGCGGCGCCGAGCGACTCGCCGATCGCGAAGCCGATGAAGCACGAGCCCGCCAGCGTGCCCGGGATGAACAGCAGGATGCTCAGCATCAGCAGCAGCTCGACGCTGATGAGCAGCATGCCGATGCTCATGCCCGAGCGCAGCGGGATGGCATAAATCGGGTAGGGCTTGCCGCGCAGGCTCGCGAAGGCGGCGCGCGAGTTGGCGAACGTGTTGACGCGGATGCCGAACCACGCCACGCCGTAGCTGCCCGCGATGCCGACGAGGCTGAACAGCAGGATGATCACGACGCGTATCGGCTCGAGGCGCTCGAGCACGCCGAAGTACAGCACCATGATCGCGCCGATGAACACCTCGAGCAGCAGGATGAATTTGCCCTGCGTCACCAGATAGGTCTTGCACGTCTCGTAGATCAGCTCCGAGACTTCCAGCATCGATTTGTGCACCGGCAGGTTCTTGAGCTGGACGAACGTCGCCAGCCCGAACAGCAGGCCGAGCGCGCAGATGACCAGGCCGCTCATCAGCAGCGTCCGGCCGTTCACGCCGTGAAAGCTGACGACCGACAGATCCGGCAGGATCAGGTTGGCCTCGCCCCCCGCGTGCACCGGCGCCGCCTGTGTCGGGGTCTGCAGCTGTCCGGCCTGCGCGTGAGCAGTCCGGGGCAGCGCGGACAGCGCGCCGAACAGGAGAATGCCGAGCACCGGAGCGATCACCCGCCGCCGGAGACGTGTCTGAACGGTCACAATCATTGAGCCTCGCGCAAAAGGGGCGATTATATGCGTACCTTGGGCGGCAGCGCCATGCCGCCGGTCAAGAAAATCTTGATCCCGTCCTCGACCGAGACGTCGGGATAGCTCACCCGTGCCGGATCGCAGACGACGATGTCACCCAGGTAGAGGTGGTTGGTCGGCACGTAGACGGCCAGCAGCGTCTCCGGACCCTGCCCGCGATCGATCGTGAACTCCCGCGTAAGAAAACCGAGGACGTAGCCGCGCTGTGCGTCCTCGACCATCACCACCCGCTTGAATCCCGACTCGTTGTCCGGCGAAAACGCGGCGATGAGCTGCTTGACCGGAGCGTAAATCGTCCGGAACACCGGCACCTTGAGCAGCCACGCCTCGCCGCGCGAGAGCAGGCGCCGGCCGATCACGTTCCTGGCGAGGCCGCCGACCACCACGAGCGCCGCCGCCGTCGTCAGCGTGCCGAGTCCGGGGAGCCTCCGGCCCAGCAGCCGGTCGTACAGCGGCGTCGTCAGCCCGTCGACGACGTTGAAGATCCAGATGAAGGCGGCGACGCTGATGAACAGCGGCACCGTGACGAAGAAGCCGGCAACGAAGCTGCGCCGCAGCCACTGCATGACGCGCCTACATCCAGCCCGCAGCGACCGCCGCGAGCACGGCCAGCCCGAGCGCGATGCGGTACCAGGCGAACGGCGCGAAGCCGGATCGCCGCACGTAGTTCAGGAACGGTCCGATCACGAGCGCCGACGAGATGAAGGCCATCACGAACCCGACCGCGATGCCCAGGCCGCGCGCCGACCCGAGGTGGTGGCGCGCTTCGAGCAAATCGTGTCCGAACGCCGCGGCCATCGTCGGCATCGCGAGGAAGAAGGTGAACTCGGCGGCGGCCGCGCGATCCACGCCCATCGCCATCGCGGCGACGATCGTCCCGCCCGACCGCGAGACGCCGGGAATCAACGCCAGCGCCTGAAACGAGCCGATGGCGAGCGCGCGTCCGGCCGGCAGGCTGTCGACATCCATCACGTCCGGCGCCGGGCGGAATCGTTCGACCAACAGCATGATGATGCCGCCGGCGATGAACGCCACCGCGATCACGACGAAGTTGCCGTAGAGGACGCGCTTCACGAACGTGGAGAAGAACCACCCCGCGACCAGCGCCGGGAGGGTCGCCACCGCGATCATGATCGCGAAGCGGCGCGCCTCCGGTTTCGACGGCAGCCCGAGGATCACCGACAGGATCTTGTCGCGGTACAGCCACATCACGGCGAAGATCGACCCGAGCTGGATCATCACGGTGAACAGGCCGCCCGGATCGCTGTAGCCGATCAGCCGGCCGCCGATCAGCAGGTGCGCCGTCGACGAAACGGGCAGAAACTCGGTCAGCCCCTGAAGGACTCCGAGCAGCGCCGCCTTGATGAGACTGGGCATGGAAAGAATTCAGAATTCTGAATTCAGAATTCTGAATTCGTTACGAAGCCCGTGCCTTGCGCTGCAGCTTCTGCTTCCGCTGGGGCTGCTGCGGCGCCGGCGCCGTGCTGGCGGGCGCGTGCGCCCCCGCGCGCGCGGGCGCGCTGCCGCGCCAGAAGCTGACGGTCGCGGCGGCGATGAACACGCTCGAGTAGGTGCCGGTGATGATGCCGACCACCATCGTGAACGCGAAGCCGTGGAGCACTTCCCCGCCGAAGAAGAACAGCGCCAGCGCGGTGAGGAGCGCGGTGCCCGACGTGATGACGGTCCGGCCCAGCGTCTGGTTGATCGCTTCGTTGATCACGTGGTGCAGCGAATCGCGCCGCATCCCGCGCAGGTTCTCGCGGATCCGGTCGAAGATGACGATCGTGTCGTTGGTCGAGAAGCCGGTCATCGTCAGGATCGCGGCGATGACGTTGAGCGACATGTCGTAGCGGAAGAACGCCAGGAAGGCCATCGTGATCAGCAGGTCGTGAATCGTCGCGACCACCGCGCCGACGCCGAAGCTGAACTGGAAGCGGAACGCGAGATAGGCGAGGATGCCGATCAGCGAGAACAGGGTCGCGAGGAACGCCTTGTCGCGCAGTTCCTTGCCGACCGCCGGCCCGACGATCTGCGTGCCGCTCTCCTTGAACGCGCCGACGCCGCCCTTGTTCAGCGCGTCGATCACCTGCTGCTTGGTCTGGCTCAACTGCGTGCCCTGCTCGGCGCCGACGTGCGGCACCCGGATCATCACCTGCCGGAGCGACGGATCGCCGTAGGACTGGACGATGATGTTCTGGGCGCCGCCAGGAAACGACTTGTCCAGCGCCGCGCGCACCTGCGGCACGCTGGTCGGCTGCTCGAATCCGATGATCACCGCGGTGCCGCCGGCGAACTCGATGCCGAGGGGAATGCCCTTGGTCAGGAACACCGCCGCGCCGGCGATGATGATGATCCACGACAGCACGATCGCGTGCACGCGCCAGCGCAGGAAGTCGAAGTGGGTGTGTTGGAAGATATGCATGGCTTAAATGGAAAGCGTGGCGACCTGCTGCCGTTTGCCGAGCGCCAGTTCGAACAGCGTCTTCGACACGAAAATCGAGGTGAACAGGTTCGACACCAGGCCGAAGAACAGCGTGACCGCGAAGCCGCGGATCGGGCCGGTACCGAACTGGAACAGGAACGCGACCGAGATCAGCGCCGCGATGTGGGTGTCGAACAGCGTCCAGAACACCCGCGCGAACCCGGCGTTGATCGAGGCCCGCACGCCGCGCGCCGCCTCGAGCTCCTCTTTGATGCGCTCGAAGATCAACACGTTCGAATCGACGCCGATGCCCATCGTCAGCACGAAGCCCGCGATGCCGGGCAGCGTCATCACCGCGCCGACGTAGGCCATCATGCCGAGCAGGATGACGAGGTTGAAGATCAGCGCGACCACCGCGTTCACGCCCGACGCCTTGTAGTAGAACAGCATGAACACGATGACCAGACCGAGGCCGACCGCGGACGCGGCGACGCCGGAACGGATCGAATCGGCGCCGAGGGTCGGGCCGATCGTCTGCTCCTCGAGATAGTCCAGCTTGGCCGGCAACGCGCCCGAGCGCAGCTTCAACGACAAGTCCGCGACTTCTTCCGACGTGAAGCTGCCGGTGATGCGCCCTTCTGCGTTGATCTTGCTTTCGAGCGTCGGCGCCGACTGGACGCGGCCGTCGAGGATGATCGCCAGCTGGCGGCCGATGTTTTCGCCGCTGACCTTGCCGAACTTGCGGCCGCCCTCGTTGCTCAGCGTGAAGCTGACCGCGGGACGGTTGTTCTCGTCGACCGAGGCACGGGCGCTGCGCAGGTCCTGGCCGGTGACCGCCGAGACCTTCTTCACCAGGTAGTACACCGTCGACGCGTCGCCGGCGGAGCTCGCACCAGGCACGATGTCCATGCCCTGCGGAATCTGGCCGTTGACCATCAGCGCTTCCTTCGACGGCGACGGCGCGCCCTCGACGATCTTGAGCTCGAGCAGTCCCGGCGAACCGATGATGCTCTTGGCGTGTTCGATGTCGCTGACGCCGGGCAGCTGGACCAGTATCTGGTCGGTGCCCTGCTGAGAGATGCTCGGCTCGGCGACGCCGAGTTCATTGATGCGGCGCTCGATGGTCTGGCGCGCCTGGACGACCGACTCGTCGCGCAGGTTCTGCTGGATGTTCTGTTTCATCGAGAAGGTGTAGCTGCCGTTCAGGCCGGAGCCGCGGTCGAAATTCGTCTGCACTTCGCCGGCCGCGGTGCGGAACGCCGCGTCGTTGGCAGGCGGCACG
>JAYVYV010000050.1:0-5371 GCA_043783985.1 Acidobacteriota bacterium
TCGAGCCGCTTGATCTCCGCCATCGTGAAGTCGTTGCCCAGCCAGTGTCTGCCAGGCTGCCGCGTCTGGTAGCCGGCCGACACGCGACCCGGAAAGACCTCGGCGACGTTCGTCGTGCGCTCGAGCGTGTCGTCGTGCATGCAGAAGAGCACGCCGTCCTTCGACACCGCGAGGTCCGGCTCCACGAAGTCCGCCTGCTGTCTCATCGCCAGCGTGTAGGCGGCTGCCGTGTGCTCGGGCGCGTAGCCCGAGGCGCCGCGATGGGCGATGGCCTGTTTGGCTGGAACGGGCTGCGCCGTCGGGCCGGCGCCGAGCATCACGGCCAGCACCAGGAGGGCCGTGGCGAACGGAAAGGGCGAGCGTATGATGGGGGTCACGGTGGGCGGATTATATCGTCAGAGGTCACGGATGTACGACGATCATCGGACTGGCGGGCTCTCGCGGCTTGCCGTCTCCCTCGGGTTGGTGTCGTTGCTGGCGCTCGTCGCGACCGGCCCGCTGCACCACTTCGGGCTGGTCGGGCTGGCCGGCGCCTTCCGCATGCTGAAATGGGCGGTCTACGGATCGCTGGCGACGCTCGTGCTCGCGATCGTCGCGATCATCAGCGCCGCCCGCCGCCGGAGCGGGACGTCGGCGGCCCTCACGGCGCTCGTCTGCTCGCTGATCGCGCTCGGATCGATCGGCGCGCTGGCCTGGAAGGCGTCCCGTGTGCCGGCCATTCACGACATCACCACCGACACGGTGCAGCCGCCGCCGTTCCTGGTCGTGCTCCCGCTGCGCGCCGGGGCGCTCAACCCGGTCGAATACGGCGGACCTCAGGTCGCCACGACGCAGCACACGGCCTACCCCGATATCCAGCCGCTGGAGCTGAACCTCCCGCCGCCCCGCGCCTTCGATCGCGCGCTTGCCGCGGCGCGGACGATGGGGTGGGACCTGGTCGCGTCGGACCCGGCGTCGGGGCGCATCGAGGCGACCGACACGACGTTCTGGTTCGGCTTCAAGGACGACGTCGTGATTCGGGTGACGCCGCAGCCCAACGGCAGCCGCGTGGACGTGCGATCGCTGTCGCGCGTCGGCGGCGGCGACATCGGCGCGAACGCCGCGCGCATCCGCAGGTATTTGAAAACGCTGAAGGGATCGACGTAAGCCCGGTACCTCTGGGACCCGCCTGCTCGCCGCACGCATGCGACGAGGCGTCACCACGTTACGCGCAGCACTCCGGCCCACAGCAGCGTCCGGCTTCGGGCTTGCGCGCCCGGATGAACGCGCTGGCGAACTTCCCCTCGACCTGCGGCGCGATCGCATCCACGTCGACGCCGCCTTCGGTTAGAAACGCCCGCGCATCGTCCACGTTGTAGACGCGCCAGGCTTCGACGTCCACGTCCGCGAACCCTGCCGCCGAAAGCCGGGCCGCGTAATCCTTTTCCTCGAGCGCGCCGGCAATGCAGCCGACCCACAGCTCCATGTTGCGGCGGATGTCGGCCGGCACGTCGCCGCGCACGATCACGTCGGAGACGGCGAACCGGCCGCCGGGTTTGAGCACCCGGAACGCCTCGCGCAGCACGGCGTCCTTGTTGTTCGAGAGGTTGATGACGCAGTTGGAGATGACGACGTCCACCGATGCGTCGGGAAGAGGGATCGCCTCGATCGTGCCCTTCAGGAACTCGACGTTGGTCGCGCCGGCCTTGCGCTGGTTCTCGCGCGCGAGCGCGAGCATTTCGTCGGTCATGTCGAGGCCATACGCCTTGCCGGTCGGGCCGACGCGCGTTGCCGAGAGGAGCACGTCGATGCCGCCGCCCGATCCGAGATCGAGGACCGTCTGACCGGGTTCGAGCGCGAGCAGGGCCGTCGGGTTGCCGCAGCCGAGCGAGGCGCTCACCGCATCGGCGGGGAGGCCGCTCGTCTCCGCGTCGGAGTAGAGGTTGGACGTGATCGGATCGCCGCAGGCCGCGGCCGCGCAGCAACCCGGGTTGGTCGACGCGTCCTTGATCGACGCGGCGAACGCGCCGTATTTGTCTCGAACGGCCTGTTGAATGTCACTCATATGGCCAATTTATGCGTCTCATGATATATATGTCAAGACGAATATATGAACACGCGCGTGGCGCACCTGGAAGCGATCTTCAAAGCCCTGGCCGACGCGACGCGGCTGCGCATTCTCGGCCTCCTGCTCACCGGCGAAGTGTGCGTCTGCCACATCCACGAGAGCCTCGAGATTCCGCAGCCGAAGGCGTCGCGGCACCTGGCGTACCTGCGTCGCGCCGGGCTGGTGGAGACGCGGCGCGACGGCCTGTGGATCCACTACCGGATCGCGCCCCTCGCCAATCCGGTGCTCGGGGCGATCGCCGACGCGGTCCGGCACGCGCTGACGCACGTGGACGCCGTCCGCCGGGATGCCGTTCGGCTCGAGAGGAAGACCGGCTGCTGCCTGCCCGGGCCGGGGGCCGTCGCGGCGGCGGTCTGCTGCGAGACGGCACGTGGCCGCGCGCGCAGGTGACCGGGACAGCTCCGCGCCACTTGATGACTCCTGGAATCGACATCCGCAACTACGCCATCGTGACGGCGGCGTACTGGGCCTTCACGCTGACCGACGGGGCGCTGCGTCTGCTCGTCCTCCTGCATTTCCACGAGCTCGGCTACACGCCGGTGCAGCTGGCCTTTCTCTTTCTCCTCTACGAGTTCTTCGGCATCGTCACCAACCTGGTCGGCGGATGGCTGGCGGCGCGCACGGGGCTGCGATTCACGCTCGTCCTGGGTCTGGCGCTGCAGGTCGTCGCGCTCGGTCTGCTCGCGTTGCTCGACCGCGAGTGGAGCCTGGGGGCGTCGGTCGCGTACGTGATGGGGTGCCAGGCGCTGTCGGGGGTCGCCAAAGACCTGACGAAGATGAGCGCGAAGAGCGCCGTCAAGGTGCTGGTGCCGGCAGGCGACGGATCGAGGTTGTTCACGTGGGTGGCGGTCCTGACGGGATCCAAGAACGCGCTGAAAGGCGCAGGGTTTTTTCTGGGCGGGTTGCTGCTGTCGGCGTTCGGCTTCCGGGGCGGGCTGGCGGTGATGGCCGGAGGCGTGCTCGTCGTGCTGGTCGCGGTGCTCGTCGCGCTCCCAGGATCGATCGGTCAGGCGAAACAGAAGCCCGCGCTCACGGGCATCCTCTCGAATTCACCGGGCATCAACCGCCTGTCGCTCGCGAGGATGGCGCTGTTCGCGGCGCGCGACGTATGGTTCGTCGTCAGCGTGCCGATTTTCCTCGCCAGCGTTCTCGGGTGGTCCTTCACGCGCGTCGGCGCCTTCATGGCGCTCTGGGTCATGGCGTACGGCGGCGTCCAGAGTCTGGCGCCCGTCCTGCTCGCGAACGTGACGAAGGGAACGCCGCCTGGCCCGGCGCTCGCGGCGATCCTGGGCATCGGGCTGGCCGGCGTCACCGCGCTGATTCCGCTGGGCCTGCACGCCGGCGCGCCGCCGGCGTGGACCATGCTCGCCGGGCTGGGCTTGTTCGGGATCGTCTTCGCGCTCAACTCGTCGGTGCATTCGTATCTTGTGCTGGCGTACTCGGAGGCCGATCGGGTGTCGCTCAGCGTGGGCTTTTACTACATGGCCAACGCGGCCGGGCGCCTGATCGGCACGCTGCTGTCCGGCGTGCTGTATCAGCAGGCAGGCGTCACCGCGTCGCTCTGGGGCGCCGTGTTGCTCGCGGGGGCCGCCGGCGTGGGCGCGCTGTTTCTGCCGCCGGTCGAGAGTGCCGCCTCGTGGGCGTCCGCGAAAGGCGACGATTAGCGACGCCCGAGTCCCAGGCTCGATTACGCCAGAGTTCCGGGTTTGATGATGCCGTCTTTGGGGACGATGATGACGCCGTCGCGAATGAAGTAGCCGTCGCCGTCGGCGTGCTCGACCCCCGCCTCGTTCACCAGCTGCGCGCCGTCCCCGATGCGCGCGTTCTTGTCGACGATCACGCAGTCCAGCACGACGTCGCGGCCAATCCCGAGCCGCGGCTGGTCGCGCTGGACCGGCCCGCTGTTTTCCGTCTCGTAGAAGTCGGCGCCGAGGAGCACCGAGCGCCGGATCGCCGAGCCGCTCTGGATGTTGGTCCGGATCCCGATGACGGACCCTTCGATCGTCGACCGCTCGATGAAGCAGCCTTCGGCGACGATGGCCTCGCGGGCGGTGCAGTCGTTGAGGCGCGCGCCGGGCAGGTAGCGCGCGTGCGTGTAAATCGGCCGCCTCGGATCGTACAGCTTGAAGGGCGCGCCCGTGCGCGTCAGCATGATGTTGGCGTCGTAGAAGGACGCCACTGTTCCGACATCGGCCCAGTAGCCGGTGAACAGATGCGCGTTGACGCGGTAGCGTCCCAGCGCCGACGGGATGATCTGCCGGCCGAAATCGGCCGCGTCCGCCTGCTCGATCGCCTCGAGCAGGACGTCGCGCGAGAAGACGTACACGCCCATCGACGCGACGAACGGCTTGTCGGCCGCGTACCCGCTGAACGTCGCGCCGGACGGGATGCTCTGCCGCATCTCGGCGAGGCGCTCGCGCTGCGGTTTTTCCTCGAACGCCACGATCTGGCCCGCGCGGTCGAACCGGAAGATCCCCATCGACGAGGCCTCGTCCAGCGGAACGGGCTGCGCCGCGATGGTGATGTCCGCGCCGCGCTCGACGTGGGCGTCGACGAGATCCGAGTAGTCCATCCGGTAGAGATGGTCACCGGCGAGGATGAGGTAGTAGTCGGCGTCGTAGCGGACGATGTGCCGCGCCGCCTGGCGGACGGCGTCAGCCGTGCCCTGAAACCAGTTCGGGTTGTCGGGCGTCTGCTCGGCCGCGAGGATCTCGACCGATCCCCGGCTGAAGGGGTCCATGCGGTAGGTCTGCGAGATGTGCCGGTTGAGCGACGCCGAGTTGAACTGGGTGAGGACGAAAATGCGCCGGATGTCCGCGTGCAGGCAGTTGCTGATGGGGATATCGATCAGGCGATAGCTCCCGCCGATCGGCACGGCCGGCTTCGATCGATGCTGTGTCAAAGGGAACAGCCGTGAGCCTTGTCCGCCACCCAGGATAATGGCGAGAACTTCGTTGTTCATGGACGTTTGAACAGCAAATCCCAGGCCGAGCTGGCTCCCGTGGGGCAAGACACCGTAACGCCGTGCAAACGAATCTGCTACACTCCACGGCCTATGGCGTTCCGAATGATTCCTCGCGAAGAAAAATTCTACAGCGATTTCCAGTGCCTTGCCGACGAGCTGAAGCGGGGCGCGAAGCTGCTCGAAGAAATGCTCGCGCCGGAACGTCCCATCTGGGATAAGGCCGACGAGATCAAGGAAGTCGAGCACAAGTGCGACTTCCTCACGCACGAGATCATCCAGCGTCTGAACCGGACGTTCGT
>JAYVYV010000051.1:0-5358 GCA_043783985.1 Acidobacteriota bacterium
CTCAGACCGAGCAATTACTGACGTCGGCGCTGATGTCAGAAGCCGACGTGACCGACGCCCGAGGTCTCAGACTCCTTGGCGGCAGCGTGCCGCGCGCCATCGCGACGCGGCCGGTGCGCACCAGCTCGATGACGCCGTAGGGCCTGAGCACTTCGACCAGGCTGTCGATCTTGTCCTCCGTGCCCGTCGTCTCGATCACCAGCGACTCGGGGCTGACGTCGACGATGCGCGCGCGGTAGACGTCGACGAGCTGCATGACGTGCGTGCGCGCCTCGCCGGTGGCGGCGACCTTGATCAGGGCCAGATCGCGCGAGATCGACGGCGCCGAGGTGATGTTGTCGACGCGCCGGCACGGCACCAGCTTGTAGAGATGCGCCTCGAGGCGGCGCGCGCCGTACTCGTCGGTGTCGACGACGACCGTCATGCGCGACACGCCCGGCGTTTCGGTGTGGCCGACCGTCAGCGACTCGATGTTGAACGCCCGGCGGCGGAACAGCGACGAGACGCGGTTCAGGACGCCCGGCTTGTTGTCGACGTAGACCGCAAATGTATGGAGCATAGTTCTGTCTCGCGAAATTCAGAATTTGGAATTTGGAATTTGGAATTCACGCACACAGCCGGTCGGCTCGGCTCACGCATTCCAATTCCAAATTCCGAATTCCACATTCAATCCGCCGCGGTTTCGACGATCGGCGACGGCCTGCGGATCATCTTGTGCAGATCCGCGCCGGCCGGGACCATCGGGTACACCGAGTCTTCCTGCTCGACCTGGAAATCAATCAGCGCCGCGCGCTTCAGCCGCCGCGCGGCTTCCACCGCGCCTTCCACATCCGCGCGCTTGGTGACGGTCGTCGCCGCGATCCCGAACGCGTCGGCGAGCTTGGCGAAGTTCGGCCCGGTAATCGGCGTCGCCGCGTAGCGCTTGTCGTAGAAAAACTCCTGCCACTGGCGGACCATGCCGAGGAACCCGTTGTTGATGATCGCGATGTTGATGTCCAGGTTCTCCTGCACCACCGTCGCGAGCTCCGGGCACGTCATCTGGAACCCGCCGTCGCCGACGACGACCCAGACCTCCGCGTCGGGGCATGCGATCTTCGCGCCGATCGCCGCCGGCAGCGCGAAGCCCATCGTCCCGAGACCGCCGGAGGTGATGAGCGAGCGCGACCGATCGTGCTTGTAGTACTGCGCCTCCCACATCTGGTGCTGGCCGACGTCGGTGACGACCAGCGCGTCGCCTTTGGTCAGGCGCCAGATGTCGTTGATCACGTGCGCCGCGTAGAGATGCCCGTCGTCGGGAAGGCTCTGGATATCGCGGACCGCGCTGTCGCCCTTCAGGGCGTCGATGTGCGCGAGCCACGGGGCGCGATCGCCCGGCTTCACGTGCGGCAGCCACTCGTCGAGCGCGATGCGGAGATCCTTCGCGATCGCGACGTCGACGCGCACGTTCTTGTTCAGCTCCGCGCGGTCGATGTCGACGTGGATCTTCTTGGCCGTGCGCGCGTAGGTCTTGAGATTGCCGGTGACGCGGTCGTCGAAGCGCATGCCGAGCGCGATCAGCAGGTCGGCTTCCTGAATCGCGTTGTTGACCCACGCCTCGCCGTGCATCCCCATCATGCCGAGGTTCAGCGGGTGTGAGGCGGCGACGCCGCCGAGACCGAGCAGCGTGACGGCGATCGGGATCTGCGCGCGCTCGGCGAGCGCCAGGAGCTGGCGCTCCGCGTTCGAGATCATCACGCCGTGGCCGGCGAGGATCAGCGGCCGCTCGGCGGCGTTGATCAGCTCCATCGCCTCGCGCAGCTCGCCGTCGCCCGGCAGGGCATCGTCGTAGGCCTCGACCAGATCCGGCTCGGCGGCGTCCCAGTCGAACTCGCACGTCCCCTGCTGCGCGTCCTTGGTGATGTCGACCAACACCGGGCCGGGACGGCCGCCGCGCGCGACCGCAAACGCCTCGCGGATCGCCGGCGCCACATCCTCGGCGGAGGTGACGAGGTAGTTGTGCTTGGTAATCGGCAGCGTGATGCCGGTGATGTCGGTCTCCTGGAACGCGTCGGATCCGATCAGCTTGCTGCCGACCTGGCCGGTGATGCAGACGATGGGCGACGAGTCCATCATCGCCGTCGCGATGCCGGTGACCATGTTGGTCGCGCCCGGGCCGGAGGTCGCGATCGCCACGCCGACCTTTCCGGTCGCGCGCGCGTAGCCGTCGGCCATGTGCGTGGCGCCCTGCTCGTGCCTGACCAGGATGTGACGAATGGGGTACTGCAGCATCGCGTCGTAGGCCGGCAGGATCGCCCCGCCCGGATAGCCGAACACGTCGGTCACGCCCTCGCGGACGAGCGATTCCCACAAGATTTGAGCACCTGTCAGCTTCATACAGCCTCTCGACATTTCAGATTCCAGAGGGCAGATTTCAGATTGATTGCACGCTGACAATCTGAATTTCCAATCTGAAATCTGAAATCTGAATTTCTCTACCCTGTTACGGCTCCCTGCGACGCCGACGACACGAGCTTCACGTATTTCGCGAACACGCCGGTGGTGTAGCGCGGCGCGGGGCACGTCCACTCCGCGAAGCGCTCTTTCATCGTCTGCTCGGAGATCTCGACATCGAGCTTCCGTGCGCCGACGTCGATCACGATGGTGTCGCCGTTGCGGACGACGGCCATCGGGCCGCCGCGCGAGGCTTCCGGCGCGATATGTCCGACGCAGAAACCGCGCGTGGCGCCGGAAAACCGCCCGTCGGTGATGAGCGCGACCGTCTCGCCCAGGCCCGCGCCGACAATCGCGCCCGTGACCCCCAGCATCTCGCGCATGCCAGGGCCGCCGCTCGGCCCCTCGTAGCGGATGACGACGACGTCGCCGGCGTTGATCGTCTGCCGCTGGACCGCGTCGAACGCCGCCTCTTCGCTGTCGAAGACGCGCGCCGGACCGCGATGCTGCATACGCTCGGTGCCGGAAATCTTCATCACCGCGCCGTCGGGCGCCAGGCTGCCGTGAAGAATGACGAGGCCGCCGCTCGGCTTGAGCGGCCGGCCGGCGGGGCGCACGACTTCCTGGCCCGCGGTTTCGCGGGCGTCGGCCGCTTCCGCGGCCAGCGTGCGGCCGGTGATCGTCTGCGCCGAGCCGTCGATCAGTTTCGCCTCGATCATCCGCTTCGCCACCAGCGGGCTGCCGCCGGCCTGATGCAGCTCGGTCGCGACGAATCGGCCGGACGGCTTGAGATCGACATAGAGCGGCGTCCGCGCGCTGATCCGGTCGAAGTCGGCGAGCTCGAGCGGGAGCCCCGCTTCGCGCGCGATCGCGATCAGGTGCAGGACGGCGTTGGTCGAGCCACCGGTGGTGGCGACCGACGCGATCGCGTTTTCGAGCGCGGCGCGCGTGATGACGTCGCGGGGGCGGATGCCGCCGCGCACCAGATGCATGACCCGCTCGCCCGCGGCCCGCGCCACGTCCGCCTTCTTCGGATCGGTCGCCGGCACACTGCCGCTGCCGAGCGCGGCGATGCCGAGGAACTCGCTGGCGATCGCCATCGTGTTGGCGGTGAACTGGCCGCCGCACGCGCCGGCGCCCGGGCACGCCTCGTCCTCGATCTCGCAGAACTCGGCGTCGCTCATCGACCCGGCGGCGTGCGCGCCGACCGCCTCGAACACTTCCTGAATCGTGATCGCCTTGTCGTGGAAGTGTCCCGGCGCGATCGACCCGCCGTAGAGCAGCACGCCGGGGATGTTGAGGCGCGCCAGCGCCATCACCCCGCCCGGAATCGTCTTGTCGCAGCCGACCAGGACCACGAGGCCGTCGAACCCGTTGCCGCGCGTGACCAGCTCGATCGAGTCGGCAATCACCTCGCGGCTCACCAGCGACGCGCGCATCCCCTCGGTGCCCATCGTGATCCCGTCGGAGATCGACACCGTGTTGAACTCCATCGGCGTGCCGCCGGCCGCGCGAATGCCGGCTTTCACGTGCACCGCCAGGTCGCGCAAGTGGTAGTTGCACGGACCGATCTCGATCCAGGTGTTGGCGACGCCGATAAGCGGCTTCTTCAGATCGGCGTCGGTGAAGCCGACCGCCTTCAGCATCGCCCGCGCCGGCGCGCGGCTCGCGCCGGTCGTGAGTGGGTTGCCGCGCTCCGTCACGACACCACCTCGAACGGATCCGGCTGCAGGCCGTCGTGCGTCTTCCAGCTGCCGTAGGTCCCGAGTGTCCGGAGCATCGGCGCGAACTCGCCCAGGTGCGCCAGCGCGCGGGTGCAGGGCACTTCGTCGCGGGCGGCGGCGAGGTCGACGTAGAAGAGGTATTCCCAGGGACGGCCGGGAATGGGCCGCGACTCGAGCTTGGTCAGCGAAATGCCGCGCAGCGCGAAGACGCTCAGCGCCTTGAAGAGCGACCCCGGCTCGTTGGGCAGCGAGAAGACGATCGATGTCTTGTCGGCCACCCGGTTCGGCAGGGGCGCCCCGCCGACGACGATGAAGCGCGTGATGTTGTCGTCGAAATCCTGGACGGACGCCGCCAGCGAGGCGAGACCGAACACCTCGCCCGCGCGCGCCGAGGCGATCGCGCCGGCGTCCTTCAGCCCGGCGTCGGCCACCATCTTGGCGCTGCCGGCGGTGTCGTAGGTGGCGATGATTTCGACGTTGGTCAGCGTGCGAAGAAACCGCTCGCACTGTGCGAGCCCCTGCGGATGCGAATAGACACGCCGCAGTCCGCCCAGCGTCGCGCCAGGGAGCGCGAGCAGGTGGTGGACGACCGGCAGCTCGACTTCGCCGACGATGGGCAGCGCCCGCTCGAGCAGCAGGTCGTAGTTGCGGTGGATGCTGCCGCCGATCGAGTTCTCGATCGGCAGGACGCCGTACGCCGCCGTTCCAGCCTGAACGGCGTCGAACACGTCGTCGAAGGTGCGGCAGGGCGCGAGCGGCGCGTCGGGATCCACCCGCCGGGCGGCCGCCTCGCTGAAGGCGCCGGGCTCACCTTGATACGCGATGGTCATAGGAGACGACGATTACACACGCCGCCACCCTAGAAGTCAAATTGATAATCTTTACAGGATTATAAGTAGCATGACTGTCAGATCTTCGGCAGGGTGACGCCGCGCTGGGCCTGGTACTTCCCTTTCTTGTCCTTGTAGGACTTCGCGCACGGCTCGTCGCTCTGGAAGAAGAGCACCTGGGCGATCCCCTCGTTCGCGTAGATCTTGGCCGGCAGCGGCGTCGTGTTCGAGATCTCGATCGTGACGTGCCCTTCCCATTACGGCTCGAATGGCGTCACGTTGACGATGATGCCGCAGCGGGCGTAGGTGGACTTGCCGAGGCAGATCGTGAGGATGTCGCGCGGAATGCGGAAGTACTCGATCGTGCTCGCCAG
>JAYVYV010000052.1:0-5341 GCA_043783985.1 Acidobacteriota bacterium
GATGTAGTTTGGCGAGTTCCACACCTGGGACGCCGTCGCCGGATCGTCGCCGGCGTTCATGCCGTGCCCGCGATCCTTGCCGATCTTGTCGTAGTAGACGGCAAACTTACTCCTCGGGGAAACCTGCCACGTCAGGCGCACCAGCGCGCTCTTGATGTGCTGATCGTCAATACCCTGCGCGCACTGAATCGCCCGCGAGGTGCACTGCGGATACGTCGTCGAGTAATTCGACCCAGCCGGTGTGTAGAACACGTCGGCGATCGGCGCGTCCACGCCCCAGCGCCTCGCTGTCGTGAAGAACCACAGCCGGTCCTTCTTGAGCGGTCCGCCGAAGGAGGCGTTGAAGTCGTAGATCTTCGAGATCCGATCCGGTGCGCTCAGGCCGCGATCCTTCAGCGACTGCGACAAGTTGTCGCTCTGCCATTTGCCGTCGCTCCACGCCCCGAAAAACGCCCCGTTGAACCGGTTGCCGCCTTCTTTGGGGATCATGTTCAGACGCACGCCGCCGCCCGACACGTCGGCGCCCGCGCCGGCGGTCTGGTAGCTCATCTCCTGGCTCATCATGCTGTTGAAGTAGTTCTGCACGGCGCCGTCGCCATCCAGCCCGTTCACCATCATGCCGTCCACCTGCGTCGTGACTTGCGAGGCGCTCAGGCCGTGCACCGACATGTAGGTTTGCTGCATGGCCCGCGAGCCGCCGACGTCAGGCACGTTGAGCGTCACGCCCACCACGAGTTGTCCGACGCTCTGGATGGTGCGTCCCGTCGGAATGGAGTCGAGCACTTCCCGGGAGAGCACGGTGGTGCGGGCGGTGCTCTGGACGTCCACGACCGGTGATTGGCCCGACACGGTGACCGACTCTTCGAGTCCTCCGACCTTCATCTCGGCGTTGATCGTCGCGGTGAAGTTGGCGGGCAGCTCGATCCCGTCGCGCTTGAACACGCTGAAGCCTGGCAACGTGAACGAAAGACCGTAGACGCCGGGACGCAGATCGACGATGGTGTATTGCCCCTGACCGTTGGTGACGACCGCGCGCGTTTTCTCGATGAGCACGCTGCTCGACGCTTCCACGGTGACGCCTGGCAAGACCGCACCCGACGCGTCCTTGACGACCCCAGCCATCGCGCTCTGCGCGAATGCGGTCGTCGGCAGCGCGACCAGACATCCGAGCGCCACGATCAAAGACAACGGAACTCTGTTGGCCATCGCTTCCCTCCTCGGTAACGGACTGCCGACGGGAACGGACTGAGGCGAGGCTACTGCTGGCGGAGTCAGGAATCCATCAAAAATTGCGGCTGCCGACAATTCACAGATTGCGACCGATAATTTGGATCGACTGGATGTCTGCGGCCCGCTAAGGCAAGGGGAGTCGGACGGGTTGATGATTTCGATACAGCTCGAGGCGCTGCCGAAACTGGGAGGCGACCGTCATCTGCCCGGCCGCGATGGAGAGCTCCAGCCCAGAACGGGCAAGGTGGATGGCGTCTTCGTACCGGCCCGCTGACGCGTATGCCGCCGCCAGCGCGTCCAGGACGGTCGGGTCCCGGCCGCTCGTCATCGCGGAGGCGCGTTCCGCGAGCTGTACCGCTTCGCCGGTGTCGCGAAGGGCCGCGTCGGCCGCAGTGGCGCGGATCCACGCCAGGCCGGCCAGCGCCAGCGGATAGTCGCGCCTGAGCGCGATCGCTTCGCGGAATTGACCGGCGGCTTCGGCCAGCCTACCGGCGTTCGACAGTTGCTGCCCGAGATTGGTCCGTGCTTCGACGTTGTCGGGGCGCAGCGCGACCGCGCGACGGAAGTGCTCGAGCGCCGCGTCCAGCCGACCGCCGATCTGCAGCAGCGCGCCGAGATTGTTGTGCGCCTGCGCGTAGTCCGGGTCGATGCGCAGCGCCGCCTGAAACTCTGCGATGGCGTCGTCACGCCGGCCCTTCGCCGACAAGGCGTAGCCCAGGTTGTAGTGCGTCGGCGCCGATTCGTGGTTCAGGCGCAGCGACTCGCGAAGCTCGGCGATCGCCTCGTCCATCCGGCCGTCGTCGAGATAGAGCATGGCCACCGCGTCGTGCCGGAGCGGGTTGTCCGGGTCGCTCCGCAACAGCTTCGTGTAGGCGGCCAGATCCTCTGCGAGCGCCTTCCGCCGGAAATCCGCGTGCAGGATCGCCTGGTCGCCGGGTGCGCGGGGAATCACCTGGAGCCAGAGGTCGGCCATCTCGTCCGACGTGTTCTGTCCCCAGACGACCCGCGCCGGCGGCCGGTGCGGGTTGCGCGGGTTGTCGGCGGAGTTGTCGAACAGATAGCGCATCGAGACGGTTGTGCCCCTCGGCAGAAGTACCGGCGCGGTATAGCGATACACCTCTTGCCAGCGGAAATCCCAGTCGTCGATCCCGATCAGCCATCGCGTCGTCCCATCCGGCAGCTCCGCCTTCGCCTCCATCCGCCGCGCCAGGTTGTGCGCGTGGGGCTGCACGGCCAGCACGTCGACGTCCACCGGCAGCCGGTAGCGATCCGCGACAACGTAATCTTGCGCGCCTGAAGGAATGTCGAGGGTCTCGCTGCCAAGACGCAGGCCGATCGGCGTTCTGGTCGGCGCGGCGTCGGTGAAGAAGAACCCGACGGTCACGGCCACGCGCTCGACCCTGCCCGTCGGCTGCAGGTGCAGCTGCACGACCAGGTCGCTGTCGGGCTCGAGCCGCCACTGCGTTCCGTCGGGCACCGCATGCGCCGTCTGGCCGGGCGTCCACCCGAGCATCTGACCTTCCGGATAGTTGGCGTCGCGCTCCATGCTCCCGGCGTATCCCGGCTCGGGGTCCCGCGCATCGAGCTGGCGCGACGAGTGCGTGCGGTCCACGCCGAGGTTCGCGTGGTGGACGACGCGGGGGTTGCCCGGATGGAACTCGATCGCGCGCACATAGCGCGCCCCGCGGCCGGGGACCGGGATCACGAACGTCCGAAACACGTCCGCGCCGTCGGCCGGCACCGCGTACTCCTCCGGCATGCGGACGATGAGATCGGGGACGCCGAGCTGCCAGCCGTCAGCCCAGTTCGGCGCCCGGGGCAGGGCCGAGGCGTCGCCCTCGGGCGCGCCGCTCCCGATCCACTGCTGCAGCGTCTGCAGCTCGGTATCGGTGAGACGCCGTTCGTTCTGGAACTCGCCCTTCCCCGACTCTGGTTTCCACGGCGGCATGAGGCGGCGCGCGGTCACCGCGGCAATCTGCGCGGCGTGGCGCCGCACGTCGTCGTACGTGATCAGGCTGAAAGGGCCGATCTCGCCGGGCCGGTGGCACGACGCACAGCGCGTCCAGATGATCGGGGCGATGTCCCTGGTGAAGGTCGGCTGCGCATGGGCAAGCGCCGGCCAGAGAGACACGAACAGAAGGAACCGCAGAGAGCGCAAAGAACGCAGAGAAGGATATTCTCTGCGATCTCGGCGAGCTCCGCGGTTCCGTCCTTCGCACATGCTGGGCTAGCATACCAACGTTGTCTCGAAAAAAGCCCGCCGCAGACGCTCATCCCGAGAGGGGCGAAGGCGCTCGGACTGTCGTCCGTCATGAGCCTGTCGACGGACGAGCGTGGTTCGCCCTTGCGATCTTCGCGGCGGCGCTGGGCGTGCGGCTCGCGCACGTGTGGCAGATCCGGCGTGCGCCCTTCTTCTCCGTGCTGATGGGCGACTCGGCCGCCTACGACGAGTGGGCGCGGCGGATCGCCGGCGGCGACTGGTTCGGCCACGAGGTGTTCTACCAGGCGCCGCTGTACCCGTACATGCTCGGCGTGATCTACGCCGTGGCCGGTCGTCATCTTCTTCTCGTCCGCATTGTCCAGGCGCTCGTCGGCTCGGCCTCGTGCGCTTTGCTGGCGCTCGCCGCCGCCCGGCTGTTCTCGCGAAGGGCAGGCATCGTCGCAGGCCTGATGCTGGCGCTCTACGCGCCGGCGATCTTCTTCGACGGCCTCCTGCAGAAGTCCGTGCTCGACGTCTTCTTCGTCTGTTTGGCGCTGTGGTTGATCGCACGAGAAGAAGCAACCGCCGAGACCGCGGAGCACGCAGAGAAAAGGGTTTCTCAGCGATCTCTGCGCTCTCCGCGGTTGCTTTCGTTTGTGTTTCTCGGGCTCACGATGGGCGGTCTGGCGCTGACGCGCGAGAACGCGCTCGTCTTCATCGTCGTGATTCTCGGGTGGGCGGTCCTGAATGCCGAACGCCGAACGACGAACGCCGAACGTCTGAAGCGAGGCGCGTTGTTGTTGGCTGGCCTCGCGATCGTCCTCGTCCCCGTGGCGGCTCGCAACAGTTATGTCGGCGGCGGCTTCTACATCACGACGTCGCAGTTCGGACCGAACTTCTACATCGGCAACAACCCGGCGGCGGACGGGACGTACCAGTCGCTGCGCTTCGGACGCGGCGCGCCGGAGTACGAGCGGCAGGACGCCACGGATCTCGCGGAGCGCGCGCTCGGGAAACGGCTCACGCCGTCGGAGGTGTCCGGCTACTGGACCGACAGAGCGCTGGACTTCATCACGTCGAAGCCCGGTGCGTGGCTGAAGCTGATGGGCCGCAAGATCGCGCTCCTCTGGAACGCCACCGAGATGCTCGACACCGAGAGCCAGGAGGCGCACGCCGAGTGGTCGCTGCCGCTGCGGCTGGGCGGCGTCATCGGGCACTTCGGCGTCCTCGTCCCGCTCGCGCTGTTCGGCCTCGTCGTGACGTGGCCGATGCGGTCGCGGCTCTGGGTCCTTTACGCGATGACGGCCGCGTACGCGGCCAGCGTCGTCGCCTTCTACGTGTTCGCACGGTACCGCTACCCGCTCGTCCCGCTGCTGATCCTGTTCGCCGCCGCCGGGATCGTCGAAGCTCGAGACCTTGCAGGACCGGTTCTTTCGGCCCGGGCTCGAGGCGGGTCCGAACAGATCCACCCGACACGCCGCGGCCTCGTCTGGACGCTCGCGGCTGTCGCGGCGGTCTCCGTCTTCTGCAACTGGCCGCTGCTGTCCAAAACGCTCATGCGCGCGGTGACGGAGACGAATCTCGGCGTGGCGCTCCAGGCTGCCGGGCGGCTCGACGAGGCCACCGATCATTACCATCGCGCCATCGCCCTCGTGCCCGACTACGCGCCGGCCTACAACAACCTGGCGACGGCGCTGCGGGCGAAGGGTCAACTCGCGGAGGCCGTGGCGACCTATCGCCAGGCGTTGCGCCTGCGTCCCGAGTATGCGGAGGCGCACTACAACATCGCGAACGCGCTGATGGACGAAGAGAGGCCGGCGGAAGCCGGCGATCATTTCCGCATCGCGTTGCGGACGATCCCGGCGTCGGTCGACGTTCACAACAACCTCGGGATTGCGCTGATGGGCCAGG
>JAYVYV010000053.1:0-5328 GCA_043783985.1 Acidobacteriota bacterium
GATCGTGGAAGAGGAAGTACTTGAAGAAGCCGACGCGCATCGGCTCCTGCGGATCCATGATGTACGCGCGCCAGCTCTGGCCGGGCGCATCGCCGAAACCCTCGCTGCCGCGCGGCCAGCCGGTGAAGATCTGTTCGTGGGTCCGCGGGTTCTTCACGCCGTCGTAGGTTTTCTTCGCGGACTCGACCTGCGCGGCGGTCAGGCAGGTCGGTTCGTCGGCGCCTTTGCACAGCAGCTTCGCCGGATCGAAATGGCAGCGCCGGGGGTCGTCGATGAGGCCGTCCTTCAAGCCGTCGAGGCCATCGCAGGCGTCGACGGCCGCCTTCGTGAGCAGCGGCAGCTTGCTCTGCGGGATGATCGGCTTGCCGTCCTTGTCGTGCGTCGCGATCCACGAGTGCAGGAAGGCGAACGTCTGACGGATGCTGTTGTTCGCCGGATCGCCCGCGATGATGCCGTCGTAGTCGTCGGGGTAGCGCTGCGCCTCGGTCAGCGCCTCATGACCGCCGGACGAGCAGCCGACGAAGTACGCGTGCTCGGCGAAGCGGCCCTGCGCGACGCGGACGATCAGCTTCGAGGCGTCGGTCATCACGTGCACGGAGCGGTACGCCCAGTCGATCACTTTTTCCGGGTGCCCCTGGCCGAACTTCATGTCGTCGCCCGTGTGGCCGGTGTCGGTGCTGGCGACGGCGTAGCCGCGCCGCAGACCGATCGCCATCGCGGCGTAGCCAATCGCCCCCGAGTAGCCGCCGTTGCCGACGCCTTCGAACTTGCCGTTCCACGCTTCAGCGGGCGGAATCCAGACCTCGAACTTGATGTCGGAGTCGCTGGTCGGCCTCGCGGTCGCCTCCACGCGGCAGAACGACGGCAGCGTCATCGGCGCCCCGGCGCCCGGAGGCGTGAACGGCCCTGCGGGCACGAGCGTGGACGACTTGATCGTGACGTTCGGGATCGTCAGCGCGGCCAGGCTCGGGCACGACGTTCCCGCGGATGCGGCGGGCGTGGCGGCCTGCGCGAGCAGGGCGACGACTGCGGCGGCGAGAGCGGCGGCAAGGCGACGGACCATGGGAGCCTCCTGGCTGGGTGATTATAGGGTCAGGTGGGCCGGAGTAGGCGGTAGGTCACCTGGTCATGGTTCGACCGTAAGGACGACTTTGCCCGTCACCTTCCTCGAAGCCATCAGGGTGAGCGCGTCGGCGGCGCGCTCGAGCGGGAAGCTGGCGGAGATGTGCGGCTTGAGCCTGCCTTCCGCGTACCACCGGGCGAGTCGCGTCATCGCGTCGGCGAAGTGCTGCGGCTCCCGGCGCGCCCAGTCGCCCCAGAACACGCCGACGATCGAGCAGCCCTTCAGCAGCGTGAGGTTCAGCGGAATCTTCGGGATCTCGCCCGCCGCGAAACCGACGACGAGCAGCCGGCCGCGCCACGCAATCGAGCGCAGCGCGAGCTCGGTGTACGCGCCGCCGACCGGATCGTAGACGACGTCGGCGCCGGCGCCGCCGGTGAGCGCCTTGATCCGCTCGCGCAGATCCTCGGTGGCGTAGTTAATCGTCTCGTCGGCGCCGTGCTCGCGGCACACGGCGAGCTTGTCGTCGGTGGAGGCGCACGCGATGACGCGCGCCCCGAGGATCCTGCCGATCTCGATCGCGGCGAGACCGACGCCCCCGGCCGCGCCGAGCACAAGGAGCGTCTCGCCGGCCTTCAAGGCACCCCGGTCCACCAGCGCATGCTCCGACGTCGCGTAAGTCAGGCCGAACGCCGCCGCGGTCGCGAAATCCATCCCGTCTGGAATCGCGAGCAGGCGTCGCGCGTCCGTCTTCACTTCTTCCGCGAACGCGCCGTAGCCGGTGATCGCCATGACGCGATCGCCCGGCTTGAACGTCGTCACGCCGTCGCCGACCGCTTTGACGATGCCGGCCAGTTCGCTGCCGGGCGAGAAGGGGAGCGGCGGCTTCACCTGATATTTGTTCTCGATAATCAGGACGTCGGGGAAATTGACGCTCGCCGCCTTGACCGAGATGACCGCTTCGCCGGATCCGGGCGCCGGCGACGGGATGTCTTCGACGACGAGAGATTCGGGCGGACCGTACGCAGTACACAGGATAGCTTTCATAAATTGGGTAATCGAGGAATTGGGTAATGGGGTAATTGATTGAGAGATTGGCTTCGGGTTGGCTCCGTCGCAGACAATACACCAATCAATTCCCCGATTACTCAATCACCCGATTACCCAATTCCCAGTCTATGAGGCCGGCTCGCCGGCCGTCACTGGAATGCACTGTCCGGAAATATTGCGTGCGCCGTCGCTGCACAGAAAGGCGGCGAGCGAGGCAATGTCCTCGGCCGTCGACATGCGCTGTAGCGGCGAGCGTTCGACGAACGACTTGCGCATCCGCTCGACGTCCACGCCGCGGACGTCGGCCTGCCCCTGGATCACGCGATCGATGCGGTCTCCGGCCACGGCTCCGGGCGCAATCGCGTTCACGGTGATGTTGTGGCGACCGAGCTCGAGCGCGAGGCCGTAGGTCATCCCGATCTGCCCGGCCTTGGCGGCGCAGTAGCCGACGCGGTACATCAGCCCCCGGCGTCCGGCCATCGATGCGATGTTCACGATCGCGCCCCGGCCGGCGGCGATCATCTCCGGCACCGCGAAGCGCGAGCACAGGTACGCGCTCGTCAGGCACGAGTTGACGGTGTAGAACCAGTCCTCCGTGGTGTAGTCCTGGATCGGCTTGGTCGGGCCGCCGTCGCCCGCGTTGTTCACCAGCGTATCCACGCGCCCGAACGCCCGCACGCCGGCCCCGACGATGGCCCTGGCGCCGTCCTCGGTGCTCGCATCGCCGACGACCGCGGCCGCGTCGCCGCCTGACGCTCGGATCAGTGCCACGGTTTCGTTGACCAGCGCGTCGGAGCGCGCGGCGCAGATCACCTTCGCGCCTTCGCGCGCGAAGAACTGGCTCATCACGCGCCCGATCCCTTTGCTCGCGCCGGTCACGATCGCCACGCGATCCGTCAACATTCCCACGTCTGCCTCCACTGCGTTCTACGCGATGACGCGCGCCGCACGCAGGCGTGCGATCTCGTCGTCGTTCATCCCCAGCCGCTCGCGCAGCACCTGATCCGTGTGCTCTCCGAGCAGCGGCGCCGGCGATCGCACCGACCCCGGCGTCTCCGACATCCGCACCGGCGGCGCCGTCATTTTCACCCTGCCCGCCACCGGGTGATCGCTCTCGACGATTGCGCTCCGCGCGGCGACCTGCGGGTGCGCGACCGCCTCGTCCAGCGTGTTGACCGCGCCCATCGGTACGCCGGCGGGGAGCAGGATCGCCTCCCATTCCTCGTACGATTTCTCGAGAAACGCGTCCTGCAGCGCAGCAACCAGCGCCGGCCGGTTCGCGTTGCGCGCCGCGTTGCTGACGTAGCGCGGATCGTCGGTGAGCGCCTCGAGGCCGAGCAGCGGGCAGAACGTCCGCCACAGCTTGTCGCTGCCGACGCCGATCGCGATGTCGCGCGTCCTCGTGCGAAATGTCTGATAGGGCAGCAGCGCGCCGTACGCGGTGCCGAGGGGACCGGGAACGATCCCGTCGGCGACGTAGGCGCCGACCATCCCCGACAGGATCCCGAGCTGACCCTCGAGCATCGACACGTCGATGAACTGCCCCCGCCCGGTCGTCCGGCGCGCGTGGATCGCGGTGAGGATCCCGAACGCGGCGTACATCCCGGCGGTGATATCGGCGATCGAGACGCCGGCGCGCACGCCGCGCCCGCCGGGCTCACCCGTCACGCTGATCATCCCGCTCTCCGCTTGGACGACGAGATCGAACGCGGCGCGGTTGCGGTACGGGCCGTCCTGGCCGAATCCGGAGATCGAGCAGTAGACGATGCGCGGCTGCCGCTCGTGCGCCTGTTGGTACCCGATGCCGAGCCTGGCGACCGTGCCGACCCGCAGGTTTTCGAGCACCACGTCGGCGCGTTCCAGCAGCCTGAAGAAGAGAGCCTTGCCGTCAGGATGTTTGAGATCGATCGCGACGCTCTTCTTGTTGCGATTCAGGTTGACGAAGTATGCCGACTCGTCCCCGTAGAAGGGCGGCCCCCACGCGCGCGCGATCTCCCCCTCGAGCGGTTCGATCTTGATGATCTCCGCCCCGTAGTCGCCGAGCATCGTCGAGGCGAACGGGCCCGCGAGGGCGTGGGACAGATCCAGCACGACGACGTCGCCCAGCGCCGCGTCCACGGTCATTCCTCGACGACGGCGTAGAGCGAGCGTGGATCGATCGGTTTCGAGATGTAGCCGTCCATGCCGGCGGCGAGGCAGCGTTCCTTGTCGCCCTTCATCGCATGGGCGGTCATCGCGACGATGCGCACGTGTTGTCCCGTGGTGCGCTCCCCTTCGCGAATCGCGGCCGTCGCTTCGAAGCCGTCCATGTCGGGCATCTGCACGTCCATCAGCACCAGGTCGAAGGCGGCGGCCTGCAGCGCCTCGAGCGCCTCGCGTCCGTTGTTCACCACCGTCACCTCGTGCCCGCGCTTGGTCAGAAGGCCCGCGGCCACGCGCTGGTTCACGATATTGTCCTCGGCGATCAGGATCCGCGCGCGGCGAGGCGCGGCGGTGCGCGGCGCGTTCACGCCTGACGAGACGGCGTCGGCCGCCCACGCGGCGACCGCCACCGGCACGGTGAAATGAAACGTGCTGCCCGTGCTGCCCGAAGCAGGCTCGCGATCGATCCAGAGTTGCCCGCCCATCAGCCGCACCAGGTTCGACGCGATCGCCAGGCCGAGGCCGGTGCCGCCGAAGCGGCGCGTCATCGATCCATCGGCCTGCTGGAACGGCTCGAAGATCGCGCTCCGCTTGCCGGCGGGCACGCCGATACCGGTATCCGCCACCAGGAAATGCAGCGTGACACGATCGTCGGTGCGGTCGTCGACCGACACCTCGAGCCGGACCGATCCGCGCTCGGTGAACTTGACCGCATTGCCCAGGACGTTGGCGGCGATCTGCTTCAGCCGCCCCGAATCGCCGACGATGCAGGCCGGCGCCTCCGGCGAGACGAAGCTCGACAGCATCAGCCCTTTGGCCTGCGCCCGGACGGCGAGCGGCGCCACCACCTCGTGTAGGGCGTCGGCGAGCGAAAACGCCACAGACTCGAGCTCGACGTGCCGCTGCTCGATCTTCGAGAAGTCGAGGATGTCGTTGACGACGGTGAGCAGCGACTCGGCCTGGCTGCGGATGATCTGGAGGCTCTCGTTCTGCGCCGGCGTCATCGCGCTGTCGAGCGCGAGCGCCGTCATGCCGATGATCCCGTTCATCGGCGTGCGGATCTCGTGGCTCATGTT